>JALYOK010000517.1 GCA_030856925.1 Pseudomonadota bacterium | reverse complement strand
AAGCAATCTCGATTTTGTTTAAGCATGGCTGCGAGCCATGCACTAGTGCAGCTTTCCGGGAATGGCATGCCAGAAGCAAGGTATGATTGCATTACATTAGAACGCATTCTTCACTCCACATCTCCGGCAAACTCGAATGAATGATATAAGGCATCAATACGCCTATCTGTCGCAGATTCGAATGCATTATGTCACGGCGGGCGAGGGCGAGCCGCTGGTTCTGCTGCACGGCTGGCCGCAAACGTGGTACGCATGGCGCAAGGTGATCCCGGCGCTGGCGAAAAAATTTCGCGTAATCGCGCCGGATTTGCGCGGATTGGGTGACACGTCGCGCCCACAACACGGCTACGATTCGGCGACGGTCGCCAACGACGTCTGGGAACTAATAAACGGCAAGCTGGGCTACCGGCGATTTTTTCTGGCGGGCCACGATTGGGGCGGACCGGTGGCGTTTTCTATAGCGGCCCAGCATCGCGACGCCGTGCAGAGCCTCGCCATTATCGATGTGTCGATTCCTGGCGATGGCGAGGCCAACATCAGTCAAGGCGGCAAGCGCTGGCATCATGGCTTTCATCAAACCCGCGATTTGCCGGAACGATTGATCGAAGGTCGCGAGCAGATTTATCTAGACTGGTTCTACCAAAATTATGGCGCTCGGCGCGACGCGATTTCTCCCGATGCGGTGAAAGAATACTTGCGCGTTTATTCTCGGCCCGGCGCACTGCGTTCAGGCTTTGAGTACTATAGAAATATTCCAACCGACATCGCCCAGAACGAAGCGCTGCTGAAGAGAGACGGCAAGTTGACGTTGCCGGTGCTGGCGCTCGGCGGTGCGGGTGGATGGGGACGGGGCGTGGAAGTCGCGGAGTCTTGTCGGCGCGTCGCGATCGATGTGGGCGGCGGTATCGTCGAGGGAGCGGGGCATTGGATTCCTGAAGAGCAACCTCAGGAGTTGGTGCGCTTGTTGCTGGCGTTTTTTGCTGACCCAAGTCCTCCAGCGTAGCGCACGCCAGAACATGGCTGATGTTGACAAGCATATGGGGGGCGAGGAACTTGGTGTCAAAAACTGGTTCACTTTCTACTTGAAATTAGATAGGATAGCCTCCATCTAACCTCACCAACAGGCGGAATTTTCTTAAAATTCTACAGTAAAGATTCCGTGTCTTTTTTTCAATTCTCGAGAGAGCCCTATGAGCGAAAATATTTACAAAGTAACCGACGATAGTTTCCAGGCCGACGTATTGAACTCCGACACCCCCGTATTAGTGGACTATTGGGCCGAGTGGTGCGGTCCCTGCAAGAGCATCGCGCCGATTCTGGACGAAGTGGCAAAAGAGTATGCCGGCAAAATCAAAGTGGCGAAACTAAATATCGACGAGAACCAGGATACGCCACGCAAGTACGGCGTCCGCGGTATCCCGACTTTGATGCTATTCAAGAACGGCAGCGTGGAAGCGCAAAAGGTCGGCGCCCTGTCGAAATCGCAACTTTCCGCCTTTATTGACAGCAGCATATAATCTAAGTATTGTCGCAATTCACAGCAGGTCTGCAGTGATCAGGCAGACGCGCAAGTTTGTCTGATCCTGTTCTCTTCCCCAAAGTTTCCCTTTTGAATTCATAAGCGGCTAGAACGCATGCACCTCTCAGATTTAAAAACCCACCATGTAACCGAACTGGTGAACATGGCGGTTGCCAATGAGATCGACGGCGCCAATCGCCTCCGGAAACAAGAGCTCATCTTTGCGTTACTGAAAAATCAGGCGAAGCGCGGCGAGAGCATCTACGGAGAGGGCACGCTCGAGGTGCTGCAAGACGGCTTTGGCTTTCTGCGTTCGCCGGATACGTCGTATTTGGCGAGCCCCGATGATATCTACGTTAGCCCGTCGCAGATACGCCGCTTCAATCTCCATACCGGCGATTCGATTGAGGGCGAGATTCGCATTCCGAAAGACGGCGAACGTTACTTCGCGCTGGTCAAAGTGGATACGGTCAACGGCGAGGCGCCGGAAGTATCGAAGGGCAAGATCCTATTCGAGAACTTGACGCCGCTCCACCCGACCGCGCCGCTGTTCCTCGAGCGCGACATCAAGGCGGAAGAGAATATCACCGGCCGCCTCATCGATATCGTCGCGCCCATCGGCAAAGGCCAGCGTGGTTTGCTGGTGTCGCCGCCGAAGGCCGGTAAGACCGTGATGCTGCAGCACATCGCCCATTCCATCACCACCAATCATCCGGAAGTGCAACTCATGGTGCTGCTCATCGACGAGCGCCCGGAAGAGGTCACGGAAATGACGCGCACGGTGAAAGGCGAAGTGGTTGCCTCAACATTCGACGAACCGGCGACGCGGCACGTGCAAGTGGCGGACATGGTGATCGAAAAAGCGAAACGCTTGGTCGAGCACAAAAAAGACGTCGTCATTTTGCTCGATTCGATTACCCGTTTGGCGCGTGCCTACAATACCGTCGTTCCCGCTTCCGGCAAAGTGTTGACCGGCGGTGTCGACGCCAACGCGTTGCATCGGCCGAAGCGTTTCTTCGGCGCCGCGCGCAATATCGAGGAGGGTGGATCGTTGACGATCATCGCCACGGCGCTGATAGAAACGGGTTCGCGCATGGATGACGTGATCTACGAAGAATTCAAAGGCACCGGCAACATGGAGATCCATCTCGACCGGCGCATGGCGGAAAAACGCATCTATCCGGCCATCAACGTCAATCGCTCCGGCACCCGGCGAGAAGAGTTGCTGATCGAAAAAGAAGTGTTGCAGAAAATTTGGGTGCTGCGAAAATTGCTCTATCCCATGAACGATCTAGAAGCGACCGAATTTCTGCTCGACAAAGTCAAAGCCACCAAGAGCAACGCCGATTTCTTCGACTCCATGCGCCGCGGTTAACCCCTGTCGTCGACGGGGCGGCCCTATTGCATGAATTCCGCAGTGCTCAAACTCGCCAAGAAATAGTTCGTCTAACCGTGCTTTGGGACTCGTTGCAAAGCAGCCTATAATCTTGTTTTGATCCATAGTTTCGCGCCCGGAGGGCGACGAATGGAGCTTGCCTTGTTGATGAACGACCCACTCGCCAAACACATTACCGACGATCTGCGCATTAAGGAGATCAAAGAGCTTTCGCCGCCTAGCCACATCCTGCGCGAGTTTCCGCTGTCGCCGAGTGCTGCCGAAACCACTTTCGATGCGCGCCAAGCCATCCATCGGATTTTGCATGGCGCCGACGATCGATTGCTGGTCGTCATCGGACCGTGTTCGATTCACGACGTGAACGCGGCACAAGAGTACGGGGCGCAACTGCTCGAACAAAAACATGCGCTGGAAAAAGATCTGCTGGTCATCATGCGGGTCTATTTCGAGAAGCCGCGCACCACGGTCGGGTGGAAGGGTCTCATCAATGACCCTGATCTGGATGGCAGCTTCCATATCAACAAAGGTTTGCGAACGGCGCGGCGCCTGTTGCTCGAATTGAACGAGCTTGGCATGCCGGCCGCGACGGAATTTCTCGATATGATTTCACCGCAGTATCTAGCGGACCTCATCAGTTGGGGCGCTATCGGCGCGCGCACCACGGAGAGCCAAGTTCATCGCGAGCTCGCCTCGGGACTGTCTTGTCCCGTGGGCTTCAAGAACGGCACCGACGGCAATCTCAAAATCGCCGTCGATGCCATTCGGGCATCGCAAGGCGCCCATCATTTTTTGTCCGTCACGAAGGCGGGACATTCCGCCATCGTTTCGACCACCGGGAACGAAGACACCCACATTATTTTGCGCGGCGGCAAACAGCCGAATTACGACGCCGCGAGCGTTGCCGCCGCGGCACACGAATTGGGCAAAGCCGGCTTGGCGGCGCGGATGATGATCGATATGAGCCACGCCAATAGCTCGAAGGAATATGCGCGCCAAATGCTGGTCGCCGACGATATCGGAGGCCAAATTTCTGCCGGTGACGACCGCATTTTTGGCGTCATGGTGGAAAGTCATTTGAATCCCGGCCGCCAGGATCTGGCGCCAGGCAAAGAACTCGCGTACGGCCAGAGCATCACCGACGCGTGTATCGGTTGGGACGATAGCGCCGCGCTGTTGCAGAAGTTGGCGGCGGCGGTTCGCACCCGGCGTGTAGTGTTGGAAAGTAACATCGCATAACGCGCATCAGGCTCAAGCTTTTTTCCCTTATCGCCGGGAGCCTTTGCTGTGCCTGGCTGGTGGCGTGGCATGGCTTGAAAGCCGCACCCCTATTGGCTGCTGGCGACGATGGGCAGAAAGTTATTCTGCCGCAAACTGCGCAACGCATCATCTCGCTAGCGCCTCATTTAACGGAACTGGTCTACGCCGCCGGCGCCGGAGATAAGCTCGTTGCCGTAACGGCCTATAGCGATTACCCGGAAGCGGCCAAGGCCTTGTCCCAGGTCGGCGATGCGTCCAATCTCGATCTCGAGCGCATCGTCATGCTCAAGCCCGATTTGGTCCTCGCTTGGAAAAGCAACGTAAGTCCCTTCGCCGTCGAGCGACTGCGGCGACTGTCGATTCCGGTCTATGTGACTGAGACCCGCCGCCTCGCAGGCATCCCCAAATTATTGCGCAGCATCGGCATGCTAGCCGGAGCGACCGATACCGCTGAATCGGGCGCCAGAAATTTTGAGGAACAACTGCGCGCGCTCGCACAAGCCGCAAGTGGGAAAGCGGTGATTCCGACGTTCATCGAGATTTGGCACGATCCGCTCATCAGCGTAAATGGCGAGCACATCATGAGCGAAGTGATGTCGCTGTGCGGCGGGAAAAACATACTCGCCGCCGCACCGACGTTGACGCCGAGTATCGGGCTGGAAACCTTGCTGCGAGCCGATCCTGGCGCGATCATCGGCGGCGGATCGGCGGTGACGGCGGACGGTTTTCGCAAGCAATGGGAGAAACACGCGAGCTTAACGGCGGTGCGGCAGCACAATATCTTTTATGTCAATCCAGATTGGATACAACGTTCGACGCCGCGGATCTTGTTAGGGGCGAAGTCGATTTGTGAAGCCTTGGAAAAGGTTCGCCGGGACGAACGGTAATGAAAGACATCGCATATTGTCATCCACGCCCCCGACTAAGACATTCGAGGGCAGGCTACAGCGGGGATCCATGTTGACGGCAGGCGTCCAGTCACAATGGATTCCGCTTGCGCGGGAATCACACCGAGGGTGTTTCGGGGGTTATACCTCAACGAGAACGCGGATCGTCGCTCGGATTGATGTATTTGATCCCGCTGTCGGGGCCTTCGCCGCTTTCCTGAATGATCGCTTCTTCATCTTTGGTGGCGCTGAAGTGACCGGTGTTCGCGGGGGAGAAATAAAACGTGCCGGCGGGGAACGCTTGTAGCTTCGATTCATCGAACGTGTCGCCGATCGCCGAATAATACGTGCCTTTGAGCACGGTCACCGTGCGCGCATCGGGATGTTTGTGTGGCGGCAATTTGTAACCCGGTGGAAACTTCGCGCGAAAAATAAACGGTCCCGGCTTGTTCGGCGCGCCGTAAATCATCATGACTTGCATGGTCGGCGGGACCGCGGGATAGACCATCCACTTTTCCTCGCCGAGTAGCACACTGGGCATGAGTACCTGCTCCGCGGCAATGGAACCCGCGCTCAGAATCGCCACACCTAAACCAAAAGACAATTGCCGCAATTGTGTCATGATCGACCCCTCGAGATCGTCTGTTATTTCTCGCTGATGGCCTTCAAATTACCGAGGCAAGCCTTGTAAGCGCCACTGATAAATCCGGTGACGCCGGCATCGCTCTCGCCTTCGGGTGGATTATCGGCGCTGTTGCGGCGCTTGAAGCTGCCTTGCCACGCGACGGTGGTTCCGCCGCTGGCATTCGGCTTGATACCCATCGAGGAAAAATAGTTCATGATCGGCAGAGGCGAGGGTTCGTCAACGTCGTACGAGAAAGTCATGGCCGTCGGATCCATCGCGAGGAGATTTTCGGTGAATGTCGGGCCGTCTTTGACGGTGAGGGAGCGCTTCACGCCTATCATGCCGTCCTTGCCCGACACGATGTCGCTTTTTGCGAACGGTGGACACCAGTTAATCAGCCCATCGAATTTGCTGACCTTCGCCCAAACATCAGCGGGTTTCGCGTTGATTTCTACAATTTCAACCACTGTCAACAGCGGTTGAGCGGCGAAGCTTACGAAGGGCGTGAGCAATAGAGCGCCCAGGGCGGCGCAGGCAACTTTTTTCATCTTTTCTCCTCAGTCAGTGGTCGGGAACAGCCCGAATTCTTGCGTGCGAATCAATCACCGGTTGTTTTTTGCGAGTGACATGCGCAATATAACAAAATAGCGTCCGTCACGAAACGTCTACCTCAAACCGCAATAGGGAGTGCCGATGAATTCGATTGCCGTTGTAGTGCTGATTGTAGGTCTTGCGGTTTATGCGTCGCCAGCCCCGAACGCCGAGCCCAAAAAAGCGGCGTCCGCTCCCTATTGCACGGCGAAGTTCAGTCCTTACGCAGACATCGACAATGTGCAGCAATTGAAAGCAGTGTACGACTTTTATTTTCCTAACCCGAACAGCGTGCCGCTGGTCCTGTCCGCGATCAATTCGCTGATGGCCCAGACCGCGGAATTTGGACCCCACGACTTTGATCCGCTCAAGATAGTGGTAGTGTCCCACGGGCCGGAACTGGTGGTGTTCGCGAAGCGCAATTATGCAAAGTACAAGGAAACTGTCGATCGGGCCGCGAGCTTGGCGCAGCAAGGCGTGCGTTTCGAGATTTGCCGAGGCGCTGCGGCGGCGTTGAATTTTGTACCGGAGGATTTTCACGGTTTCACCACCGTCGTGCCGTCCGGGCCCTATGCGTTGAGCTATTGGCAAATGAAAGGTTATGGGCTCATTCCGGGCGGGTTGACCGACCCGCAGCGCTACACGAATTCTTTTAACAAGAACGATATCCCGCGCAGACCTAGTGCAGAAAAGAAGTCCGCAAAGGCGAAATAGAAACCAGCACGGGGGGTCAGTTTTTAGAGCTTGCCCGCGTAAGCGAACAATGGTCGAGGCGGACCCGAGCAGCCGCGGACCGAATGCTTACCCGATCTGCACATTCGCTGTGGCGAGGGTGGAGCGCCACGGCCGAATACGGCGTTGGTTATTGAGTTCGACAGGATTTCAGAACGCTCCCAGCAAAAATATCGCGATATTCAAGCCGATACCTACTACCCAGACCAGCGATCGCAGCGTCGCAAGATCCGCGAGATAACAGGCGACATAGCCGATTCGCGCGACAATAAACAGGGCGGCGAGGGCGTTGATCCAACCCTGATAGGCGTGCAGTTGGTGCGCGATGATCACAGCGGCGGCAAAAAATGGGAACGCTTCGAAGGCGTTTAGGTGAGCGGCGTGCGCCCGAGCTGGCCGGCCCCCCAGACGACCGAGCCATGCGCGCGGATCGTGATTATCGAAACCCTGGTTAGATTTGGCGATCATCACGGTAAAGTAAGGGAGTAATGCCGCGATCAACACGCACCAATAGGCAAGCGTCATTTCAAATCCTCGTTAAAAATATGCGGAACTACACTAGAATGAGCGGCTGGATAATTTTACATCGACCCACTATACCGTAAGGTCTTGCATGCCACGAAGCGATACCAAGCGGTCTTCGCAGCCGACACGGTAAACACTAGTCTTGCGTCAACGGGTAAAAATACGGAGGATTTGATGATCGACTTGTTTGACCTCAGCGGAAAAGTGGCGATTGTGACCGGCGGTAATGGCGGTATCGGTTTGGGCATGGCGACCGGCCTCGCCGCAGCGGGCGCCACCATCGTGATCGCGGCGCGGGACGGGTCGAAGAACGCAAAAGCCGTCCAGACATTGCGCTCCCTCGGCGCAAAGTCGGACGCGCTGTCGCTCGACGTGACCGACCAAGCGGCGTGCAAAGCGCTGATCCAACAAGTCGGCGCACAACACGGCCGCATCGATATTCTGATCAACAACGCCGGGATCAATATCCGCAAACAACCGCAGCAATACAGCCTCGACGAATGGAAGTCCGTCATCGACACCAATTTGTCCAGCGCGTTCGTGTTGAGCCAGGCCGTATATCCTGAAATGTTGAAGAGCGGCGGCGGGAAAATCATCAACATCGGTTCCATGACGTCAATATTCGGCGCCCCTTTCGCCGCGCCGTACAGCGCCAGCAAGGGCGGCATCGTGCAATTGACCAAGGCGCTCGCTTGCGCCTGGGCAAAGGACAACATCCAAGTCAACGCGGTGCTGCCGGGCTGGATCGATACCGACTTAACGATCCAAGCGCGAAAAGAGGTGGAGGGATTGTACGAGCGTGCGCTGATGCGCACCCCTGCGGGACGTTGGGGCAAGCCCGAGGATCATGCCGGTATCGCGGTCTTTCTCGCAAGCAGCGCGTCGAATTTCATCACCGGCGCGGCGATTCCCGTCGACGGCGGATATTCTTCATCGGCTTAAGCCGCTATTATCGTTCGACGGTGACGCCTTTCCAGAACGCCACGTGATCTTTAATTTGCTTGGCTGCGTCTTTCGGCGTGGGGTAATACCACGCTGCGTCCTTATTGATTTGGCCGTTGACGACGACGTTGTAGTAGCTCGCGACGCCCTTCCAAGAGCAAGTCGTGTGGGTCGCGCTGTCTTGGAAATGTTCGCGCTTGATGGCGGATACGGGAAAATAAACATTGCCTTCGACGATTTCGAAGGTATCGCTTTCGGCGATGGTCGCGCCGCTCCAGGTTGCTTTTGCGATCACGTTTCTCCCTCACCCCTTCCCCGTCTTCCGCGAGCGGAGACGATTCCGTTTATTGGTTTGTTGAAAAACGTAGCGAGGATGCCCGTATGCGAGGC
>JALYOK010000488.1 GCA_030856925.1 Pseudomonadota bacterium | reverse complement strand
TGGGACACCGAAATGAATAGCGGCGTGTTGATTTACCTGTTGCTGGTCGACCATAAAGTCGAGATCGTCGCGGATCGCGGCATCGCTGCGAAAGTCGAACAATCGGAATGGGAAAGCATTTGCCGCGAGATGGAGCAAGCATTTCGCAGCGGCGATTTTAAAGCGGGCTCGTTGCTGGGGGTGCAACGCATCTCAACCTTACTCGCGCGGCATTTCCCGGCGGGATCGCGCAATCCGAACGAATTGCCGAACAAACCTTTCATTCTTTAAATTTGAGCACCTATGCCAGGAGCCGCATGGATAGTGGCTTTTGGCAATGCATGTGCTGGGAGCCGCGCTGGGATTACGTGTCCGGGAGGGCATCCGCGTCGGCAATATTACGGGGACTTCTAAAAATCGGAAGCCTCCTCGGGTATCGCAGGCGAGGTTTCGGGAACTCTTGGCCATAAACGGCCGGTCGGGAATCTGGGGGTTGACCTACGCTTAAGATTGAGAGCTGCCATTCGATGACGATCAGTGACGGGGCCCTCGCGACCCAAACCAGCCCGTCGAAGTTTGTTGGTCCAACGACCGCAATACAAGTTACCGCAGGCGTTCGAAAACAGTCTCTGGCCCTGCTAAATTTGTGCCCCCCACGCTCGCGATCGTTGCAACGCTTCATGTCCAATCTTACGTATTGCGCTCAATCCAGCGGCACAGAACCCGGCTAACACCTACGTCACCAATTCCATCAGCTTGCTGTAACTATCCACGACGTCATACTTGACTTGGTCGGAAGTGATTTTGATGAAGAATTTTCGGGCGCAGTCGATTTTGCATTCTTCGATTTTTCGTAGATCCATCGACGACATAGATCCCTTGGTTTCGGCAACAAAGTAGATGTGTTTTACGGCTCCCTCATGAAAGGCGATGGCCCAGTCCGGGTTGTAGTCGCCGACGGGTGTCGGAATGAAAAACCCTCGTGGCAACTTCCCATAGACGACAACCTCTGCGCTTGTATCCAGTTCTTTGACGAACGTGGGCTCATTTTTTGACTGGGTAAAGACATAGTCGTAAATATGTCGCTCGGCCTTGATGGCGTTGCTGAAGCACCTACAAATCACCGCAAGACAAACCCGACGATCTTGCCATTGTGCGTTTGTCCGGTTGGCACACCGATGATTTTTACTTCGCGGTGCCATGCAAGGCCATCATGCTGCAGGGACTGATGCTGCCGAGCGCGGGAGGCGAAACGCGTTTTTGCAATACGCGCAAAGCCTATCAAGACTTGAGCGACGAGATGAAGGCGCGCATCAACGGATTGCAAGCGGTGCACAGTTACGACACGATTCGCGCTCGAGCGCGTGCGGCGCCTAGTTCCGAAATCGAACAGCAGGAAACGCCTGACGTAGTCCATCCATTAGTACGTATCTCATCAAACGCGCCGGGGAGACCACCACCAGACTGTTAGGTGTCCTGCCACCTTGGGCATGGTCGGTATTCCGGGTCGTCGTGGCAGCGATGTTTCTGTATCGCGGCGCATACCGACACATCGAAATAGTGTTCTACATTTTTCTCGCCATGCTGAGCGTTTCCCTAATTGGCGTCGCCATCTGGAGCGGCCCGAATCCGATCGCGGCTGCGAAAGGCGTGTTCCTGTTTGCCATTCCCGAGCAGAAGGGACCGTTCAGCGCATTTCTTGTCATCACCTCTCTGATTGGAGTTGTGGGTGGCTCGATCGCGAATCTACTGTATCCCTAATTTCATGCAGCAGAAAGGGTGGCGCGGAGCGAAATACAGGCGTCTGCAGCACTACGATCTTGCGTTTGGAACGCTCGTTCTCATCTTACTGAATCTGTCCGTCTGGACCATCGGCGCCGAGGTGCTGAATCCACGCGGCATCACCGTGACTAACCTGGACGATCTGGCGAACTTGCTGACGTTGACCTTAGGCATGCTCGGGAGCCCAATTTTCTACTTCGGGGTATTCGCCGCATTGTATAGCTCGGTAATCGGCAACGCGACGGGTTATGGCTTGATGTGTGCGGATATCGCCAACGTGTCGCGCACATCTAAGGCAGTCCCCATAACCGATGCGAACGTGACGGACTCATCGGTTTACCGTTGGGTGGCGGCCTGGTGCCTTTTTTCGCCGCTGATTTGGAGTTTTCCCCGCATGCCCGGGTTTGTCGCACTAACGTTGATCGCCAACGCCGCTGCGGTGGTTGTGTTGCCGTTGCTTTGCGCTAGCCTCTGGTTCCTTACGGCGCGAACGGCGTATATCGGTCCCATTTACCGCAATGGCTATTGGGAGAATGGCTTAATGGCCGGACTGTTCGTCTTATCCGTGTGGGG
>JALYOK010000480.1 GCA_030856925.1 Pseudomonadota bacterium | reverse complement strand
CTTCTGCGCGTTTGCCCAGTTCGATAGATTGCTCGACGCTGATGCCCCAGGGGTGGTAAAGATCCAAATCAGGCAAGGACCCGGTAGCGAGCAGGGCTGGGTCCGCCAACCCGGAGAATTCATCGATGGCGGTATGCTTGGCGATGCTACAGGCCTTTTCGACTGTGTCCCGCATGGCTTTGGGGCTAAAGTCAGATGAACCTGCATGTCCTTTTTGCTTACCAAAATACACAGTCACCGATAGACCCTTGTCCCGGTGGTATTCGATGGTTTCGACTGCGTCCATGCGGACATTCACACTGTGGCCCCAACCTTCGGACACATCTGCCTCAGCGGAGGAGGCGCCAAGCTCCCGCGCTCGGTTGAGCAAATCTGCAGTGTACTGTTGTAATTCGGCGGCGGCGTATGAAAACCCGGCAGCGCTATTGACTTGTGCGGACATGATTTAATTTCTTGGTATAAGCAATTGAGGTATCATAACAATTTACGAACGCATCAGTATGGATTCAACGCCGAACGACTCCCCTAGCAAGTCCCGACGAAAACGAGAAATGCTGGGTCTGCAAGCGATCGGCGCCGCGCTAGTCGAACTCAATGAGGCTCAGTTGAAGAGCTTCGATCTGCCCGACATACTGGCGGCGGCGATCCTGGAAATGAGGCGTACTAAAGGGCATGAAGGTAAGCGGCGTCAGTTACAGTATATCGGACGAATCATGCGGCAGGTAGACGGCGAATCCATCGCCGCCAAGCTCGACCTTATCAGACAGCCCGTACGGCAGGGAGTTGCGCAGTTTCACAACTCCGAACTTTGGCGTGAACGCTTGCTCCAGGAACCGGAAGCTTGGACGGAATTGAGCGCTTTACGCCCGGATGCGGACCTTGCGTTCCTGCGAAAACTGGTTCAGGAAACACTCGACGAACGAGCAAAATCTCGGCCCCCGCGCGCGTACCGCGAATTGTTCCGCGCGCTTTCGGAATGGCTGGAAAATAAGGGCAAGTATCGGAATGGCTTTTGAATACGATGCGGTGAAGATAGGCCTCATCACCATCAGTGACCGCGCGTCGAAAGGCATTTACCAGGACGAGGGCATCCCCGCGCTCAAGGTGTGGGCCGAGCAAGTTTTGCTCAACCCCATCATTTTCGTGACCGAAGTGATACCCGACGAACAACCGCTGATCGAGGCAACCCTGAAAAAATTTGTAGATCAAGATTGCTGCGCGCTAGTCCTGACCACCGGCGGCACCGGTCCGGCGCCGCGCGATGTCACCCCAGAGGCGACGCTTGCGGTGGCGGACCGAGTAATGCAAGGCTTCGGCGAGGTGATGCGCATGAACAATTTAAAATATGTCCCTACGGCGATCCTTTCACGCCAGATCGCCGTCATCCGTAAACAATCGTTGATCATCAACATGCCGGGTCAGCCGAAAGCGATTAAAGAAACGCTCGACGGCATTTTCGCCGCCGTTCCCTATTGTGTGGATTTGATCGGGGGGCCCTACATCGAAACCCGTGATGCATTGATCAAATCCTTCCGACCAAAATCGGCAATTCGGCAAAGAGAGGGTGGATAACGATGCGTTTCGTCTCTTTACTTCGTGGGATGTTGTTGGCGCTTACCGCGAGCGTGGTCGTACAGGCCGCTCAGCCGGATAAGGAACGCGTCGCGCTCGAGATCGCGAAAGCGGAAGCGGCAGTAAAGCGGGCGGCCGAGCACAAAGCTCTCTGGACCAGCGCAGAGGAAGCCTTGGCTTTCGCGAAAAAACGCCTTGCCGACGGCAACATTAGCGGGGCGAGCGCATCGGCAGTTTTGGCGAAAGATTTGGCAGAGCTCAGCATCGCCCAAACTGCCTATCCGTTGTATAGCGAATGAGCTTAAAACGGCCCTGTCCTCAACTGTCATGAGATTTCTGCTGTGCGTATCGTTGCTCTTCGTATTTTCCGGACATGTTAGCGCCGATGTCTACAGGTGGGTGGACAAGGATGGAAAAGTTCAGTATTCGGATCGTCCTCCCCTATCCGGCGAAGCGAAGAAATTAAAGAAAACAACTAAAGATGCAGGCAATGGGGCGCCGGTCACGGGAGGCGCTGCAAAACCTGGCGCTTCCGCCGCCGATCTTGAGCTGGAATTTCGCAAGCGCAAGATGGAGAAGGAAGACGCCGAAAAGAAAACCCAAGCAGAAAAAGACAACGCTGAGAAAAATAAAGGTTACTGCAACAACCTGCGTGGCGAACTCCAGGCCCATAAAAACGGGGTCCGCATCGTTCAATACAGCGACCGGGGCGAACGCCTCGCGCTCGGCGATAATGAACGGGCGCAGTCTCAGGCGAGATTGGAACAACGTATCGCCAAGGAATGCCAATAATTGCGGCAAGTCGAGAAAAAATCGCTCAAATTGCCACAAGCTTATCGTTAGGGAACGCGGTGCTGGCGTTAGGTTGCAATTAATTAATTTACCGAAGAAATATTATGGCTGCGCCGAGCGATCAATCGCGGGGAATTACCAACCTCCCGGTACAAAATCTGGCACGCGCCAATGCTTGGCTCGCCACTATGCCCCGCGACATTCTGGACGCGGCGCGCGAACACATTTTGCACGTGATGGGAACATTTGCGCAGTCTCGGGACCTGCTGACGGTCGACGGCGTAAACAACCTGTTGCATCTTGATGAAGGCTGCCAACCCGTGTTGGCGGACATCCTCCGCGATTTCCTGCAATCGCCTGGCGATGAGCTCGAGGCAAAAGAAACTTGTCGCGATATGGATGTCATTTACGGCGAGTTAGCGAATGCCTATGCCCGCTTTGTGCGTGGCTATCACGAGACCCACACCAGCACCAAACAGATTTCCGAGTTCATGGCGTTGGTGCTGGGCCGTACGCTCTTTAGCTTGGGTAATCGCGCCAAGTGGAACTTTTTCCGCCAGCAGATGATGGATGTTGAAGCGTGGAAAACCGCTCATGCAATGTATCGTTACGCCGAGCAGGATGGGGTGCTGACCACGCGGCTCGCGCTTTACGCCCGGCCCTATGAAATCATGAGTATCCCCGGTGCGCTTTACGTGCGTACTGTAATGCTCGATACGCTCAGCGGTGGTAACTTCCTACCCGAGCAAATCGAAACAGCCGACCATTGGCTGACGTCTTGGTGTACCCATGTTACACCGGACCACGGCTACATTCCCGAGAAGCATTTCTACGCGACGAATCTCAACAGCGCCAGCGGCGCACGGCGTGCTTATACACCTAAAACGCAGGAAGACAATAGATACTTGCCAACAGAATACCTGGCGGTTGAAATCGGTCATATGAAAGACCGCCTACGGGAGGGCAAGATTCAATTCGATCTGGGTTTGATTGCCAAACAGCCCATTCAGGAATACCTCTCTTTGCACGACAAGCTCAGCCTGCTCTGGTCACCGCAGGCGCTGGCGCAGGATCAGCGCGGTAAAAAACGCGTGCCGATCAACAATGAAAATGTTCAGGCGGTACGCGGTCTAAATGGTCTATGCGAATGCGCACGGCAGGACTACGAGAAGGCCCACGGTCCCATGGACCTGAACCGCGGTCTCTCCCGCGACGAAGAGATGGATCTACAAGTTTACGGTTTTATTACCGAACGAACGCGCGGCAAACTGCGTTCGCGGCCACTGGACGCTACCCAACCCATACCGGCTGTCGAGCAGTGGCAGTTACGGGACGAAAGCCTGGACGGTTACGGTGTTGCGTTCCCGAGCGGTCAGTATCGCGATCTTAAACTCGGAACGATGATCG
>JALYOK010000468.1 GCA_030856925.1 Pseudomonadota bacterium | reverse complement strand
CATCGATGATTGCGCCGATCCCCAGGCGAGGAGGGGGGCGCAGCGACTGTATTTGTTCGCGAAAATCTTCAAGATCGGCATCGGGTATTTGTGCTATTTCGAGGATGGCGGTGCTGACATTGTCGGTTGAACCGGCATCTATGGCCGCATCGCACAGTTCGCGCGCTGTCTGATTTGGATCGACACCTTGTTGTAATCGGTGCGCCAAGGTCTGGTCGCTCAATGTCTGCCAGACGCCATCGCTGACTAGCAGAAATCGATCGCCCTGCTCCAGTTCGCCGTCGATGTAGTCCAAATTGAGTTGCCGATCGAGGCCGATCGCGCGGGTGAGCACGTGGCGCATTTCCGGCCGATCCCACACATGGTCGGTGGTGAGGCGAGTGAGTTTGCCTTGACGGAACAAGTAAATGCGCGTGTCGCCGATGTGGGCGATGGTGTAGTGGCGGCGGCGCAACGACAGAGCGGAGAGCGTGGTCGCCATGCCATCTTGTTCCGGGTGGGCGGAGGACTGCGCCAACAGCCAGCGATTGATGGCGTTCAACACGCGATCGAGCGCAATCGGAACGTCCCAATCATCCGGCGTCGCATAGTAGTCCGACAGCAGTCCGCGCACCGTGTACTCGGAGGCTTCGCGGCCGTTGCTGCTGCCGGAAACCCCATCCGCAACCGCCACCAAAATACCTTTCGCACTCAACTCCGGTTCGCCTGGCAACACCATGCCGACGAAATCTTCGTTGCGCTCGCGCTTGCCCGGAAGGGACGCGTAGCCTGAAGTGATTTGGAGGCGGGCTTGGGTCATTTCAGAGGCGGCGGAGGCGTTCTTGGATATTCATCGAACTTACGAGATATCAGCGTGGGCCCTCGCGGAAAATTTTCCGGAAGCAATTATCTAATCGAGAGAAAAGAAATTTATTGTGCCTGAAATGACCTCCGCTTATTGTTTAAGCAACATGCCTGGAGGCCGCATAGATGTTGGGCCTTCAGGCATATCGTGCTGCGAGGCAAGCTAAGGGCGGGTGCTGGCAATAGGTCTTGCCAGAGTCCGTCGCTATCAAATTCGCGCGGCGGTCAAATGGGCGGCGCCCCACGTGGTGCGCCAGCGAGTCTTGACCTTAGTCAAACCCACTAAGGCCAGTATCGCCAAAGCGGCGAAAATGAGCAAGCCTGCTTGATAACTTCCCGTGAGTTGTTTTGAATAACCGAGGCTGGACGCGAGATAAAATCCGCCGACACCGCCGGCCATGCCCACCATGCCCGTCATGACACCGATTTCTTTGCGGAAACGCTGCGGCACCAATTGAAACACCGCGCCATTGCCCATGCCGAGGGTCCACATGGCGAGCATGAACACAATCAACGCCATCCATGCAGTGGGCATACCAAAGCTCACCAAGGTCAATAACATCGCCGCGAGCACGTACATTACGCTCAGAGACTTGATGCCGCCGATACGATCGGCGAGCCAGCCGCCGAGGGGACGCATCATCGAACCCATGAATACGCACGCTGCGGTAGAGTAACCGGCGCTGACCGGCGGGAGGCCGTACTGAGAATTAAAATAGATGGTCAACGAGGAGGCCAAGCCGACGAAACCACCGAACGTGACGCTGTAAAAAAACATGAACCACCAGGCGTCCTTATCGCGCAACACTTTTAGATATTCCGCAAGCGATTTCGCCGGCGGGCAATCGGGGCTGTCTTTGGCGACCACCAAGTAAAACACAAAAACGATCGCGAGCGGAATCGTTGCAAGGCCGATGACGTTGTTCCAGCCGAACGCGACGGCCAGGGATGGAGCGAACAGCGCCGCCAGCACCGTCCCGGAATTTCCGGCGCCGGCGATGCCGAGAGCAGTGCCTTGATGTTCGGGTGGGTACCAACGTGAGGCCAGCGGCAAGGCTACGGCGAATGACGCGCCGGCGACACCGAGGAACACTCCCAGGGTCAGCACTTGGGCGTAGGTGTGGACTCCGAAATACCAAGCGATGGCGAGCGACACAATGACGACAACTTGGCCCATTGCCCCGGCCGTCTTGGGTTTGAGATGATCGACGAGGACGCCCATGACG
>JALYOK010000421.1 GCA_030856925.1 Pseudomonadota bacterium | reverse complement strand
ACTATGGCCAGGTGGTCGAGCCCAACAGCGGTAATCCGAATTCGATCGTAAGCGGCCTTTACGCCATCGGCGAATGCGCTTGTGTTTCGGTCCACGGCGCCAATCGCTTAGGCACCAACTCCTTGCTCGATCTCGTGGTATTCGGTAAGGCCGCCGGCGACCATTTGGTGAAGCACGTCAAGCGCGACGAATCATTCGCCGAGCTTCCGAAGGACGCTGCGGATCGGCCACTTGGGAGGATCTCGCGGCTCGATACGAGCGCGACCGGTGAGAATGTCACGCAAGTGGGCGCCGATATGCGCCGCACGATCCAAACCCACTCGGGCGTGTTCCGCAGCGGCGCATTGCTCGACGAGGGCGTGGCCAAAATCAGGGAAATTGGCAAGCGCGCGCGCAGCACGGCCATCAAGGACCGGAGCCAAGTGTTCAATACCGCGCGCATCGAAGCGCTGGAATTAGAGAATCTCGCGCTGGTTGCCGAGGCGACGCTAGTTTCGGGCGCTGCGCGCAAAGAAAGCCGCGGCGCCCACGCCCGCGGAGATTTCCAAAGCCGCGATGATGTCAATTGGCTGAAGCACAGCCTGTGGTTCATGGACGGCAGCCGAATGGACTACAAGCCGGTCAATTTGAAAGGCCTGACCACGGAAGGGTTTGAGCCTAAGGCTAGAACTTACTAGGGGGTAGAGGCTTTAAAACCCCCACCAACCCCCTAACTCCTAGCTCCTAATTCCTAACAAAGGTGTACGAATGAAATTCTCCGTTTACCGCTACAACCCGGAAACCGACGCCAAGCCCTACATGCAGAACTACGAACTCGAGCTCGCGTCGACTGACCGCATGTTGCTCGATGCCATCATCAAGCTCAAGAGCTTGGATGATACGCTGGCGTTCCGAAAGTCGTGCCGCGAGGGGGTGTGCGGGTCGGACGCGATGAATATCAATGGCAAGAATGGCCTTGCTTGCATCACCAACCTGGCAGAGCTGAAGGAGCCCGTGGTGCTGCGACCGTTGCCTGGCCTGCCGGTGGTGCGCGATCTGATCGTCGATATGACGCAGTTCTTCAAGCAATACCATTCTGTCAAACCCTATTTGGTCAATAACGATCCGGCGCCCGATAAAGAGCGCTTACAATCGCCGCAAGAACGCGCGGAGTTGGATGGCTTGTACGAATGCATTCTGTGCGCCTGCTGCAGCACGGCGTGCCCGTCATTCTGGTGGAACCCGGATAAATTTGTCGGCCCGGCGGGTTTGTTACAAGCCTATCGTTTTATTGCGGACAGCCGCGATCAGGCAACCAGCGAGCGGCTGGATAATTTGGAAGACCCTTATCGATTATTTCGCTGTCATACCATCATGAACTGCGTCGATGTATGTCCCAAGGGCCTCAACCCGACCCTTGCCATCGGCAAAATCAAGGAAATTATGGTCAAGCGAGCGGTATAGGAGTATGCTTGCTGCAAAGCAGCAAGAACGTTTACGTTGGCGCTGCCGGCGCGGGATGTTGGAGCTAGATTTGCTCCTAGCGCACTTTCTAACAGAAAAAATAGACGCGCTCGACGAATCGCAAGGCCAGTTGCTCGATCGATTTTTGACCTATCCGGATCAGGATTTGTTTGACTGGCTGATGGCTCGAAAGAAGTGCGAAGACCCGAGCATCCTACCCGTGTTGGAACTGATATTAACGGCCAAGTAATGTTGGTGTTTCTGATGGGGAACACACACTGGAGAACACAAGATGGACACACAACGTACCGCGACATTAACACTTAACGGCACCGGTAATTCTGTCGATTTGCCGATCTATTCCGGCACGCTCGGCCCCGACGTGATAGACGTTCGCGGACTGTCCAAGCTTGGGCTTTTTACCTATGATCCCGGGTTTTTGTCCACCGCGGCGTGCCGTTCGGATATCACCTTTATCGATGGCGACGTCGGCCAGCTTTACTATCGCGGCTATCCGATCGAGCAGCTCGCGGAAAAATCAGATTTCGTTGAAGTTTGTTATTTGCTGCTAAACGGCGAATTGCCGAGCGCGCCTGCGTTGCAGGAGTTCGATAACACCATTCGCCACCACACTATGGTGCACGAACAGTTAACGCGTTTTTACCAAGGCTTTCGGCGCGATGCACACCCGATGGCGGTCATGGTCGGCGTGGTCGGGGCTCTGTCGGCGTTCTATCACGACTCGCTGGACATCACCAATGCCTACCATCGCCAGGTGTCGGCGATGCGCTTGATCGCCAAAGTGCCGACCATTGCGGCCATGTGTTATCGCTACAACACCGGCTTGCCGTTCCAGTATCCGCGCAACGAGTTATCTTATGCGGCGAATTTCCTGCAAATGATGTTCGCCACGCCGTGCGAGAAATACGAGTCGAATCCCGTTCTGGTCAAAGCCATGGATAGGATCTTGATCTTGCACGCTGACCACGAACAAAACGCGTCGACATCGACGGTGCGCCTGGCCGGTTCCAGCGGCGCCAATCCATTTGCCTGTATAGCCGCCGGCATCGCCGCTTTATGGGGACCCGCCCATGGTGGCGCCAACGAGGCGGTCTTGAAGATGCTTGACGAAATCGGCGATGTGTCGAATATCGGTAAATACATCGTCATGGCTAAGGACAATTATTCCGGCTACCGGCTGATGGGCTTTGGCCATCGTGTCTACAAGAACCTGGATCCGCGCGCGGGTATCATGCGCCAAACCTGTCATGAGGTGCTGAACGATCTGGGCCTACACGACAACAAGCTGTTCAAACTGGCGCTGGCGTTGGAAAAGATCGCTCTGGAAGATCCGTACTTCGTCGACAAGAAGCTTTATCCAAACGTTGATTTTTACTCCGGCATCGTGTTGCGCGCTCTCGGGATCCCGACCAGCATGTTCACCGCCATTTTCGCCATGGGCCGCACCATCGGCTGGATCTCCCAATGGAACGAAATGATTTCCGATCCGGAGCAAAAAATCGGCCGGCCACGGCAGTTGTATCGCGGCGCCATACGCCGCGATTATGCCCCGGTGGATAAACGCCCCAATTCGGGAGTTTGACCTTCGCCCCATTTCAAAATCTTCTAGGGGACTCGCGCCATGATGAAAACCTTTTTGGAAAACTCTCATCTGTTCGGCGCCAATGCGCCCTTCATTGAGGAGTTGTACGACAATTACCTGGAAGATCCGACCCGTGTCGACGCCGAATGGCGCTCGTATTTTGATGCGCTTCAAAAGGCGTCCGGCGCTGTCACCCAAGATATTGCCCATACGCCGATCATCACCGCGTTTACCCAGCGCGCCAAAGCCGGTCTGCAGACCATGGTGGCGGCGAGGCACGACGTCGAGTACGCCAAAAAACAAGTATCCGTCCTGCAGTTGGTCAATGCCCATCGTTTTTTAGGTTCCCGTCTTGCTTCCCTGGATCCGCTGAAGCGCCAAGAAAAGCCCTATATCCCCGAGCTTGAGCCCAGCCACTATGGCTTGACGGAAACGGATATGGACACGGTATTCAATGCCGGTTCGTTGGTTGGTTTCGATCAAGCCACGCTTCGCGACATCCTCGATGCGGTGCGCTCGACCTACTGCGGCAATATCGGTGTCGAGTACATGTACGTCACCGTTACCGAGCAGAAGCGGTGGATCCAGCAGCGATTCGAGGGTCTGCGCGCCAAGAGCAACTATACCAAGGCGGAACGCCGACATATCTTGGAGCGAGTGGTCGCCGCCGAAACCCTGGAAAAATACCTTCATACCCGCTACGTTGGACAGAAGCGTTTTTCGCTGGAGGGTGGTGAAAGTCTTATTCCGCTGCTGGAAAATCTCATTCAGCGCGCCGGCGCCAATGGTGTTCAGGAAATTGTGATCGGCATGGCGCATCGCGGCCGCTTGAATGTATTGGTGAACGTGTTGGGTAAGCTGCCGAAAGATCTGTTCTCGGAGTTCGAAGGGAAACACGCTTCCGATCTTTCGTCGGGTGATGTCAAATATCACCTCGGATTCTCCAGCGACATCAACACGCCGGGCGGCCCCGTTCATCTGACGTTGGCGTTCAATCCGTCCCATTTGGAAATCGTGAATCCGGTGGTTGAAGGTTCCGTGCGGGCGCGTCAGCAACGCCGCGCCGACCGCGAAGGCAAGCAGGTATTGCCGGTGCTGATTCATGGCGATGCGGCCTTCGCCGGTCAAGGCGTCGTGATGGAGACTATGGCTTTGTCACAAACCCGCGGTTATCGCACCGGCGGCACGGTGCACGTGGTGGTGAACAATCAAATCGGTTTCACCACCTCGGATCCGCGCGATACTCGCTCGTCGATCTATTGCACCGACATCGCCAAAATGATCGAAGCGCCGGTGTTCCACGTCAATGGCGACGATCCGGAGAGCGTGTTACTGACGATCGAAGCTGCCCTCGATTTCCGCATGAAATTCGGCAAGGATGCCGTCGTCGATCTGGTTTGTTTCCGCCGTTTGGGACACAACGAGCAAGATGAGCCGTTGGTGACTCAGCCGCTCATGTACAAGAAGATCGCGCAGCACCCCGGCACGCGCAAGCTGTACGCCATGCGTTTGGCGGAAGAGGGGGTGATTGCGGACGGTGAGGCCGAGGAGATGGTCAAGGCGATTCGCGCCGCCCTCGACGCGGGCCAAAGCACCAACGCTGCGATCGTGTTTAACCACAAACCGCCGTTCGCCATCGACTGGGCGCCGTACCAAAATATCAATTGGCAACATGCGGCGATCACAGCGCTGCCGCGCACGGAATTGGAAGCGCTGGCCGTGCGTCTGACTACGCTGCCGCAAAACTTTAAATTGCACCCCACGGTCGAGCGGGTCATGGCGGCTCGTCGCGAAATGGGGCTGGGCAAGCAAGTCCTCGATTGGGGCATGGCGGAAAACTTGGCATATGCTTCACTGCTGAAGGATGGATTTTCAATCCGTCTGTCCGGGCAAGACAGCGGCCGCGGCACCTTCGCCCATCGCCATGCGGTATTTCACGATCAAAATCGCGAGAAGTGGGATGCCGGCAACTACGTCCCGCTACGCAATATCTTCGAAGGTCAGCCGGATTTTCTGGTGATCGATTCGCTGTTATCCGAAGAAGCGGTGCTGGGTTTCGAATACGGTTATGCCACCGCCGAGCCGAATACTTTCGTAATCTGGGAAGCCCAATTCGGCGATTTCGTCAACGGCGCGCAGGTGGTGATCGACCAGTTCATCAGTTCCGGTGAAACGAAATGGGGCCGGCTTTGCGGCTTGACGATGTTGCTGCCCCATGGGTACGAAGGCCAAGGTCCGGAGCATTCCTCCGCGCGGCCGGAGCGCTTCCTGCAGCTCTGTGCCGAGCACAATATTCAGGTGTGCGTACCGTCGACGCCGGCGCAGATGTTCCATCTGCTGCGGCGTCAGATGGTGCGGCCCATGCGCAAACCCCTGATCGTCATAACGCCAAAGAGCTTACTGCGCCGAAAGGAATCTACCTCGGACCTGAACGATTTTGCGAGCGGCGGTTTTCAGCCGGTAATCGGCGAGATCGATGCGTTCGATGCCAACAAGGTGAAACGCGTGGTTGCGTGTAGCGGCAAAGTGTATTTCGATATTTTAGCCGAGCGCCGCGTGCGCAGTATCGACGACATCGTCTTGATACGCCTGGAGCAACCTTACCCGTTCCCACACACGGAATTCGCCGCCGAGATGAATCGCTATCCGAATGCAAAAAGCGTAGTTTGGGCGCAAGAGGAGCCTGGAAATCAAGGCGCATGGCATCGCATCCAACACTATTTGTTGCGCAACATGCGCGAGGATCAGGATCTTAGCTACGCGTTGCGTCCGTCGTCTGCATCGCCGGCGGTCGGCTATTTGGCGAAGCACAATGAACAGCAAAAAGCGGTGATCGACGCTGCACTGACTTTTAGTCGGACTAAGTAATCTGGAGAGATCATGCTCGTAGAAGTTAAAGTTCCACAGTTGTCCGAATCGGTGTCGGAGGCGACGCTGGTCACTTGGCACAAACAGCCGGGCGAATACGTCGAACGCGACGAGAATCTGATCGACATAGAGACAGACAAAGTGGTGCTGGAATTGCCGGCGCCGGTTTCGGGCGTATTGGCGAAAATCGTCAAGACCGATGGCGGCACCGTGATCAGCAACGAAGTGATCGCGGCCATCGATACGGAAGCAAAAGCGGCGATTTCGAAAGCCGCTGCGCCAGCAGCCAAGCAGCATGCGGCTCCCAAGCCTGCCGTGCCGTCGAGGCCCGCTTCGGCGGCAGTACAGGCCGACGCCTCTACGGCCTTACCTGCGGCGCGCAGGATGATGGCTGAGCAAGCAGTGAATCTCGGCGAGGTGGCCGGGACCGGCCGCGGCGGCCGTGTCACCAAGGCCGACGTCATCGCTCATCTCGAAGTAAAGCCGACGCCGTCCGCGCCGGCAGCGGTCGAAACATTGAACGTGACCTCGATGCGCATCGCCGGCCGCCCGGAGCAGCGGGTCCCCATGTCGCGCCTGCGGGCGCGCATCGCGGAGCGATTGGTGCAATCGCAATCCACTGCGGCGATTTTGACGACCTTCAACGAAGTCAACATGCAGCCGGTAATGGAACTGCGCAACAAGTACAAAGAGAAATTCGAGAAGGAACACGGCGTGAAGTTAGGCTTCATGTCCTTCTTCGTCAAAGCCGCCGTCGCCGCGCTAAAAAAATTCCCGCTGGTGAATGCCTCGATCGACGGCAACGACATCATCTATCACGGTTACTATGACGTCGGCATCGCCGTCGGCAGCCCGCGCGGTTTGGTGGTGCCAATCCTCCGCGATGCCGACCGATTATCGTTCTCGGACATCGAAAAGCGCATTGCCGATTTCGGCGCCCGCGCGCAGGACGGCAAGCTCACCATCGAGGAATTATCCGGCGGCACATTCTCTATTTCCAACGGCGGCGTGTTCGGCTCGATGCTGTCGACACCGATCATCAATCCGCCGCAATCGGCGATTCTGGGCGTACATGCCACCAAAGAACGGCCCGTGGTGGAAAACGGCCAAATCGTCATCCGCCCGATGAATTATCTCGCGCTCTCCTACGACCATCGCATCATCGACGGTCGCGAAGCGGTGTTGTCGCTGGTGGCGATGAAGGAAGCGTTGGAGGATCCCGCGCGTCTGCTCTTAGAACTCTAAAAGCAGGGGCTAGAGACTAGCGAATACCCCCTAGCCCCTAGTCGCCAGTCCCTAATCCCTAGCCCTTAGCCCTTAGCCCCTAATCCCTATGCCCTTATCCTACGATGTCGCCATAATCGGCGGTGGCCCGGGTGGCTACGTTGCCGCGATCCGTGCCGCACAGCTTGGCTTCAACACGGTTTGTATCGATGACTGGAAAAACGCAAAGGGCAAATCCAGTCTCGGCGGCGCCTGCGTAAACGTCGGCTGCATTCCGTCCAAGGCGCTGCTTGAATCGTCGGAAAATTATGAACGCGTGCTGCACAAGTTTGCCGACCACGGCATCGTCGCCAAGTCGGTCGAGTTGGACCTGGCGAAAATGTTGGCGCGTAAAGACAAGATTGTCGATCAACTCACCAGTGGCGTCGCATTTCTTTTCAGGAAAAACAAAGTCACGTTTATGCCTGGCCACGGTCATTTTGTCAGTGGCGGCGAGGCCTATCAAATCGAAGTGGTCGAGGGCGATAAACGTGAAAGCATCAGCGCGAAACACGTCATTATCGCCACCGGTTCCGTGCCTCGAGCCTTGTCTGTGGCCCCGGTGGATAATGCACTCATTCTCGACAACGTCGGCGCGCTGTCTATGCCCAAAGTGCCAAATCGCCTGGGCGTTATCGGCGCCGGTGTGATCGGTCTGGAGATGGGCACCGTGTGGCAGCGGCTCGGCAGTGAAGTGACGATTCTTGAAGCGATGCCGGAATTCTTACCGGCGGTCGATGAGCAAGTGGCGGCGGAAGCGTTCAAGATTTTCAGCAAGACCCAGAAGCTGAATATCCGCCTGGACGTCAGCATCAAGTCCATTAAAACAACGAAAGACGGCGTGAATGTTACGTTCACCAACAAAGGCCGCGATGCCGAATTGGAAGTCGATAAGCTGATCGTCGCCGTGGGTCGGGCGCCAAATACCACCGGTCTTAATCTCGAAGCCATTGGCCTTAAGACGGACGCGCGGGGATTTGTCGAAGTCGATGAGCATTGCAAAACACAGGCGCCCGGTGTCTATGCCATCGGCGATGTTGTGCGCGGTCCGATGTTGGCGCATAAAGCGTTTGAGGAGGGCGTGGTCGCTGCCGAACGCATCGCCGGCCAATCGAGTCATCTTAATCTTATGACCGTGCCGTGGGTCATTTATACCGCGCCGGAAGTCGCTTGGGTGGGTCAAAGCGAGCAGCAACTCAAGGCCGCCGGTATCGGCTATCGCGCCGGCAGTTTCCCATTTTCCGCCAACGGCCGGGCGAAAGGCTTAGGCGAAACCAGCGGTTTCGTGAAAATGATCGCCGATGCCGGGTCCGACCGCATCCTTGGCGTTCACATCATTGGCCCATTTGCCTCCGAACTGATCAGCGAAGCCGTGGTTGCGATGGAATTCGGCGCCAGTTCCGAAGATATCGCGCTCATCATCCATGCCCACCCGTCCTTATCCGAGGTGTTCCACGAAGCGGCGCTGGCCGTCGACAATCGCTCAATGCACATCTAAAAATTGTATATGATGCCCGAAGAGCCAATAGCAGAGCGCTTCTCCGGGCATGCCACGCCAGAGGCCGCAGCCGTCGGCCCTCTCCACTGGTATCGAAAGAAGAAATTAGATAGCGGTTTTCGTCCCGACGCAGCCCAGGAGCGCGCCGCCGCACGCCTGCAACAACTGTTCGACGAACTGATCGAATTCAAGTCTTTTCGCAGCCGGCCTTTCATGAAAACCTTCGGCCGTCGGCCGCCGCCGCGCGGGCTGTATATCCATGGCGGCGTCGGTCGCGGCAAGAGCATGTTGATGGATGTGTTCTACTCGCAACTGCCGTATCGACGCAAACGGCGCGTGCATTTTCACGCCTTCATGCAAACCGTTCATCGCGAACTGGCGGGCCTCAAACTTAAGACCGATCCACTTGCACTCGTCGCAGAGAAATTCGCACGCGATCTGCGTGTGCTGTGCTTCGATGAATTTCACGTCAGCGACATCGCCGATGCGATGATCCTCGCGCGCTTGCTGGAAAACATGTTCGCGCGCGGCATCGTCTGCGTGGTGACGTCAAATTATCGGCCCGATGCGCTATATCCGAACGGGCTACAACGTGAACGATTTCTGCCCGCCATCGATTTCATCAAAAACAACCTCGACGTTATCGAAATCGCCGGCGACATCGACCATCGCCTGCGCAGCCTGGAACAACTCGATCTCTATCATTCGCCTCTCGGGCCGGCCGCCAACGAGGCAATGCTGCGATCTTTCACCACCTTAGCGCCCGGGCCGCCACGCACCGCTTCGATAGAAGTCAATGGCCGCAAGATTCACGCTAGGAGCGCGTCTTCAGGCATAGGCTGGTTTGAATTCGCCGAGCTGTGCGGCACGGCGCGCTCGCAATCGGACTACCTCGAACTCGCCAAACACTTTCACACGATTATGCTTGCCAACGTCCCGCGCATGGCGGCGGAGCACGCAGCGGAAGCGCGCCGTTTCACTTGGCTTATCGATGTGCTGTACGACCAGCGGGTGAATCTGATCATCAGCGCGGCGGCGCCTTTGGAAGATTTATATCGCAGCGGACCGCAAAGTCAAGAGTTTCCGCGCACCATCAGCCGCCTCAAGGAAATGCAGGCGCGCGAGTATCTGGCTTCCCAGCATGTAGGATAAAATGCAGTTCAGCGCATTCAACTACCAGAGATCAAAATGTTCAAAGGCATACTCCTAAACAAGACAGACGCAGGGACCGAAGCGAAAATCGCCGACATTAACGACAGTGATTTGCCCGATGGCGACGTCACCCTACGCGTCGACTATTCCACCCTCAATTATAAGGATGGCCTCGCCATTACCGGCAAGGCGCCGGTGGTGCGCAAGTTCCCGATGGTGCCGGGCATTGACGGCGCAGGCACGGTGGAGAAAAGTAATTCTGCGTTATGGAAAGCGGGAGATAAGGTCGTGCTCAATGGCTGGGGCGTGGGCGAGGGTCATTGGGGTTGTCTCGCGCAGAAAGCGCGATTGAAGGGCGAGTGGCTGGTGCCGCTGCCGTCGGGTTTCACGACGAAACAAGCCGCGTCTATCGGCACCGCCGGCTACACCGCGATGCTGTGCGTGCTGGGCCTGGAAAAACACGGCGTGACGCCGGGTAAAGGCGAGATACTGGTCACCGGCGCGGCCGGTGGTGTCGGCAGCATCGCCATCGCTTTGCTCGCGAAGTCCGGCTACACGGTGGTCGCATCGACCGGCCGCATGGACGAAGCGGATTATTTGAAATCCCTGGGCGCGAGTGAAGTCATCGATCGCGCCACGCTGTCCGCGCCGGGCAAGCCGCTCGCCAAAGAGCGCTGGGCGGGCGCAGTCGATACGGTCGGCAGCCATACCCTCGCGAACGTTTGCGCCTCGATCAAATATCTCGGCGTGGTCACGGCCTGCGGTTTGGCCCAAGGCATGGATTTTCCCACCAGTGTGGCGCCGTTTATTTTGCGCGGTGTGACCCTGGTTGGCATCGAGAGCGTCATGGCGCCCACGACCGCGCGCATGGAAGCCTGGTCGCGCTTGGCCTCGGATCTCGACAAGCCCAAGCTCGATGTGCTTACGACTGAGATTTCTCTCGCCCAAGCCATCGCCAAAGCGCCGCAAATTTTGGCGGGGCAGGTGCGCGGAAGGTTGGTGGTAAACGTGAATACTTAGTAAGGTGTCATTCCCGCGAACGCGGGAAACCATTTTCGCGTACTAGCGTTGGATTCCCGCCGTAGCCTGCCCTCGAATGATTAAGTCGGGGGCGGGAATCACAAAAAAAAGAGAAGCAACTTGGAGGATCAGCGTGACGACCTATAAAGAATTCCATCGACATTCCATCGAAAACCCCGATGCATTTTGGCGCGAAGAATCCAAGCTAATCGGCTGGCACAAGCCATTCAAAAAAGTGCTCGACTATTCGAAACCGCCGTTCGCAAAATGGTTCGTGGGCGGTGAGACTAACCTGTGCTTCAACGCCGTGGATCGCCACCTTGCGGAACGCGCCGAGCAAACGGCGCTGATCTACGTTTCCACCGAAACCAACGAAGCGAAAAAATTCACCTATCGGGATCTGTTCCACGAGGTGAATCACATGGCCGCGGCGTTGAAATCCTTAGGAGTGGAGAAGGGCGATCGCGTGTTGATCTACATGCCGATGATTCCCGAGGCGATGTTTGCCATGCTCGCCTGTGCACGCCTCGGCGCGATCCATTCGGTCGTGTTCGGCGGCTTCGCGTCGGCGAGTTTGGCAACGCGCATCGACGACGCCAAGCCGAAAATCATGATCACTTCCGATGCCGGCATGCGCGGCGGCAAGATCGTGCCGTACAAACACCTGGTGGATGAGGCGATTCGCTTGGCGCAATCTCCTCCCCACAACGTGATTCTGATAAATCGAGGATTGGATACGGCAATGAACGTCGTTGCGGGGCGCGATCTCGATTACGCAACGCTCCGAGTTCAGCACCTTAACGAGCACGTTCCCATCACCTGGATGGAATCGAACGAACCGTCGTATATCCTTTACACGTCGGGCACCACAGGCAAACCCAAGGGCGTGCAGCGCGACACGGGCGGTTATGCCGTCGCGCTCGCATCGTCGATGAAATATATTTTCTGTTGCAAGCCCGGCGAGACCCTATTCACGACCAGCGATATCGGCTGGGTCGTCGGTCACTCGTACATTATCTACTCGCCATTGATCTATGGTTGCACCACGATCCTCTATGAAGGATTGCCCATCAGGCCCGACGGCGGCATCTGGTGGAAGCTGGTGCAGGAACACAAGGTTAACGTCATGTTCAGTTCACCCACGGCGATCCGCGTATTGAAGAAGCAAGATCCGGCGTTGCTTACGAAATACGATCTGAGTTCGCTGCGCTATCTGTTCTTGGCCGGTGAGCCGTTGGACGAACCAACCGCGCGCTGGATCGCCGACGGCATCCAAAAGCCCATCATCGACCATTATTGGCAAACGGAAACAGGCTGGCCTATGTTGTCCGCCGTGCTTGGCGTCGAGGACACGCCGCGTAAATTTGGCAGCCCGAGTTTTCCGGTCTACGGCTACAACATGAAGTTGCTGAACGAGGTTACCGGCGAAGAAGTCGGCGCAGATGAAAAAGCCGTGGTCGCCGTCGTGCCCCCGTTGCCGCCGGGCTGCATGACCACCGTGTGGGGTGACGACGAACGCTTCGTCAAAACCTATTTCTCCAATTTCAAAGGCAAGCTCGCGTACTCGTCGTTCGACTGGGGCATCCGCGATCAAGACGGCTATTACTTCATCCTCGGCCGCACCGACGACGTGATTAACGTCGCCGGCCACCGGTTGGGCACGCGTGAGATCGAAGAGGCAGTGCAGAGTCATCCCAACGTCGCCGAAGTCGCCGTAGTCGGCGTGGAGGACAAACTCAAAGGCCAAGTGCCGATTGCATTTGCCGTACTCAAGGACGTGAGCCGCGCCGCCGATGAAACGGGTCGCGCAGCGTTGGAAAAGGAAATTATGCAAGCGGTAGATAACTTGCTCGGCGCAATTGCGCGTCCATCGCGCGTGCACTTCATCACCTTGCTGCCGAAGACGCGCTCAGGAAAATTATTGCGGCGGAGCATTCAAGCAATCGCCGAGGGCAAAGATGCAGGTGATTTGACAACGCTGGAAGACCCGAGTGCGCTGGATCAAATTAAGGCGGCAATCAAGAGCTAACCCTCACGTGCGCGCGGCTAAATAGAGTGATGGATGCCTGGGAGTGCCGCACCTGTATTGCCTTCCAGGCCGGTATTTGCGACGTTTAGATGTAGATACTGTGTTTATCATGTCATCCCGCCCCCGACTAAATCATTCGAGGGCAGGCTACGGCGGGAATCCAGTGTTTTGGCCGATTCGATAATCAAATGACGAACAGTTTTCAGAAAGCCAAACCGTGTTTAAAGAAAATTTGTTGCAAGGCAAACGCATTCTAGTCACCGGTGGCGGCACGGGCCTCGGCCGCGCCATGGCCGAAAAGTACCTCGAACTCGGCGCCGACATTTACATCTGCGGCCGGCGTAAATCGGTGCTCGACGAAACCGCGCAGGAACTCACGGCTGTCCACGGCGGTTCAGTGAAAACGTTCGACATCGACATTCGCAATGCCGCAGCCGTCGATCAGATGATCGAAAAAATTTGGGAGGATGGCCCGCTCACCGGCCTAGTCAACAACGCCGCCGGGAACTTCATCAGCCGCACGGAAGACTTGTCACCGCGCGGCTTCGACGCCATCGCCAACATCGTGTTGCACGGCACCTTCTACGTCACGCAAGGCGTCAGCAAGCGCTGGATCAAAGATAAAGTGAAAGGCTCGGTGATCTCCATCCTCACCACTTGGGTGTGGACCGGCTCACCCTTTGTCGTTCCATCCGCCATGGCGAAAACCGGCGTCGACGCGATGACAAAATCCCTTGCCGTGGAGTGGGGCCGCTACGGCATACGTCTCAACGCCATCGCGCCGGGGCCGATCTACACCAAGGGCGCGTGGGATCGCTTGAGTCCCGGCAAGGATGCGTTGTCGCGCAGTGAAGACAATCCCATGGGACGCATCGGCGAACTATCGGAGATCCAAAATCTCGCGACGTTCCTGATGGCGGACGGCTGCGACTGGCTAACCGGCCAGACCATTGCGCTCGACGGCGCCGGCTATCTCGCCAATGGCGCATCGTTCACCCACCTCGCGAATTTGTCCGACCAAGACTGGCTGGACATGCGCGATAAAATCAAAACCGCCAACGATCAAGATAAAGCAAGTCGCAGCGCATGAGCGAAACCCGCGCCGGCTACAAACATTTCCTCACCATTCCGACCCGTTGGCATGACAACGACGTTTACGGCCACGTGAACAACGTCGTTTATTATTCCTATTTCGACACCGTCGTGAACGATTACCTGATGCGCAACGGCGGTCTCGACTATCACAACGGCGCCGTCGTCGCGCTGGTGGTTGAGACCATGTGTCGGTACAAAAAATCGCTGGCATTTCCCGAATCCGTTGACGTGGGTCTGCGGGTAGCCAAGATCGGCAATAGCTCAGTTCGTTT
>JALYOK010000393.1 GCA_030856925.1 Pseudomonadota bacterium | reverse complement strand
ACATGGCGCTGATCAAAGCCCACTCCGGCATCTATCTGGAATCCATGGAAGTCGCGGAAAAGATTGCGCAGACGAAGTAGTGTAGTGCGCCATAATTAACGGGACAAATAAAAATGATGGATTTTTTCGTCTGGCGCGGCGCGAGGAGGCCGCATAGCGGCTCTACGCAACGACGAGCAACAAAGCCAGACGGAAAAAGACGCATTTTTATGTTCTGTTAATTATGGCGCACTACACTAGTTACACCATCACGGAAGAGATGTTCCTCGTCCTTCTACCCTCCGGAGTCAGCCGCAGGTTGCATTTACTGCGCGCACCAGCCTCCGTCAACCAGCACGTCGCTGCCGGTCATGAAGGCTGCCCTATCGGAGCAAATGTACAGAGCCATGGAAGCGATCTCCTCCGGTTGACCCCAGCGGTGCATGGGCGTTTGCGCCATCAGCGCGGCATTCTTCACCGGGTCGGCACGAAGCGGCGCGGTCAGGTCGGTCGCGATAAATCCAGGGCTGATCGCCACCACGTTGATCTTCTCGTCGACTAGCTCTAGCGCCAGCGCCCGGGTAAGGCCCAGCACCGCATGCTTGGTGGCTGAGTAAACGCCGCGCCCGGTGCTCGACACATGCGCCATGATCGAAGTTAAGTTGATGATGCGTCCGTAGCCCTGGCCCTTCATCAGCGGCACGATGTACTTGCACATCAGAAACACACCGGTGATGTTGGTGTCCGTGAGCGCGCGCCACTCTTCGAAGGAAAAGTCGATGATGTTTTTGCGGATGGCAGTACCGGCATTATTGACAAGAATGTGTGCCGCGCCGAAGCGTGCTTTCACTTTTTCCGCCAACTGCCTGACTTGCGCCTCATCCCGTACGTCGCAGAGGTAGGTTTCCGCCTCGGCGCCCGCCGTTCGCACCATGTTCAGGGTTTCCGCGAGTTTCGCTTGGTTGCGACTCGCGAGCGCGAGCTTAGCCCCCGCCCCAGCAAGTTCGATTGCGATAGCCCGCCCGATGCCGCGGCTGGCGCCGGTTACGACCGCAACGCGGCCAGTGAGATTGATATTGTTCATGTTCACGCCGTATGTGTGATTTGTGATGGATCTACTCGCATCCTAGGCCTTTACGAGCGGTGCATACCTGTCGAGCACTCGCAGCACTTCGTCGCGGTTTGAGTCCGGCACTTCAAGCAGCACACGTTGGATGCCGGCCTCGCGATACACGGCCAGCGCCGTCTCATCGGCCGGCGCCGCGAACACGGTGATTGACAAGGTCGCGGGATCTCGTCCGGCGGCATCGGCGGCCTCGCGAAGCCGCGCCACCGCACGCTTGGGCTCCCAGCCGCCGCGCGCCCGCGGGAACCAGCCGTCGCAAAACTCAACCACGCGTTTGAGCGTGTGGTCGGTCTCGCCGCCGAGATAAATCGGCGGATGCGGCTTCTGCTTCGGCTTGGGGTAGAGCCAGACCGGATCGAAGTTGACGAACTCGCCGTGGAATTGCGCTTCCTCCTCGGTCCACAGCGCTTTCATCGCCAGGATGCGCTCGCGCAAAAGCTTGAAGCGGGTATCGTAGCGCGCGCCGTGGTTCTCCATTTCCTCGACGTTCCAACCGCCGCCGACGGCGAAGATGAAACGCCCGCCCGACAGGTGGTCAAGGCTCGCCACCGACTTGGCAGTGATGATCGGGTCGCGCTGCGGCAGCAAGGCGATGCCGGTGCCGAGTTTAAGCGTACGTGTGGCCGCGGCCGCGAACGCTAGCGCGACGAAGGGATCGTGGGTGTGCGAATAGCGCTTGGGCAATTCGCCACCTCCCGGGAACGGCGTGCGCCGGCTGACCGGTATGTGGGTGTGTTCGCACACAAATAGCGATTCGAAACTGCGCGCTTCGAGCTCGCGCGCCAACTCGCCGACCTCGATGCCGTAGTCGGTGGGAAAGTGAAAAGTGCCAACCAGCATGTCAAATCCTCCTTAAGTTTAACCCCGCCCGGCGACCGCCTGGAGCATGGCCGGGTTCGTCATCGACATCGCACGTCGTCGCCAAACGCGCAATAGCCTTAGTCGAGCTCGGCCATGCCGAGATTACCCCAACTCGTGGTCCGTTCGATGCGCACTGCGATGACCGGGTGCTGGGCGATCCGCATCGCTTTGAGCTGCGGGTAGCGAGAACGCAGGAGCGCCTGCGCATCGCCGTGTTCGGCGCCGTCGATCAGAATTTCGGCCCGTCCTCGCAGCATAACCCAACCGAGCAGCGCCCAGTCTTCATCGTAGCGATCGACGACGACGGCCACTGCCGGATTTTCGGCGATATTCCTGAGGCGCTTCAGTGCACCGCCGGGCGATCGTTTCGGCTTTTCGTCGATGGTGATGTAGAGCGTACGCTGCGCTACCGCAAAGCACACCGGCACGACGTGAGGGACGGCGCGGGCGTCGGCGGTGGCGAGATGAGCGATCCTGCGATGGGCCAAAAATTGGCGCTCGCCGTCCGACAACATGCTCGCCTCAGCCGCTAAATCTGTATGGCGCATATCCGCGAACAATTCTGCAGAAGGCGCAAAGCGGCGTCAAGCATACTCGTTGCTGCCGTCAGATAGGCGCCGGCTGCGGCGCAAGGATTCGCGGCAAGAGCGCGCTGATCGCGCCAGGCAGCAGGGCGTGCGCGAGTTCGTCCATTGCGGTGGGCTCGGCATTGACGATGATTATCCTCGCCCCGGCGGCGCGTGCTGCCGGCAAGGCGCCGGCGATCGGAAACACTTGCAGGCTGGTGCCGACTGCAACAAAGACCGATGCTTGTTGCGCCGCTTGCATCGCGCGCTCGATCACGTCCGGCATAAGCGGTTGGCCGAAGGAAATGGTCGCGCTCTTGAGAATACCGCCGCAGCGCTCGCAGGCCGGATCTTCTTCGCCTGCCTGAACTCGCTCGAGCACCGGCTGCATCGGTCCCGTCCAGCCGCAGCCCCAGCAGGTGAC
>JALYOK010000352.1 GCA_030856925.1 Pseudomonadota bacterium | reverse complement strand
ATAAATGGAAGCAAGGTTTCTTCAAGATATGATCACTTGAAACATATTAGGAAGCTGTCTGGCTTGTAAGCATTTCGATAGTATTCGCGAAGTTACACCCTCTACGGAGGGTTGCGAGGATTGTTTGAAGATAGGGGACTTATGGGTGCACCTTCGCCTGTGCCGCCAGTGTGGCCATGTAGGATGCTGTGATAGTTCGATAAACAAACATGCGACCAGGCATTATCATGCGACCGGCCATCCGATTATGGAGTCCTACGATCCCCCCGATCCGTGGGGCTGGTGCTACATAGATCAGGAGATGCTCGATTTCAGCGGAAACCAGACTGCACACCTTCATCCTTCATCGATTCCTTTCAAGGGTCACAATCGGTGATAGACGAAGTCACTGACGGCTTACTTTCTCCAGCGCTTGGTCACGTGGATGAAATTTCAGCCACCATGACAGATGCGCCTTTGCCTCCAAGTCTGGCATCGCGTCGTGAGCAGATGTTTCCCATGCTTACTCCCGCAGAAGTTAACCGGTTACGGCGTTTTGGCACGGTGCGCACTTGGCAGCCCGACGAGATATTGTTTGATCCCAGCATGCGCGGAGCGGGCATTTTCGTTTTGCTGAGTGGACGCATCTTGACGACGCGCAAAAATGGCCTGGGGATTCCCATCGTTGAAAGCGGGCCGGGCAATTTCGCGGGAGAAGTAGGCCAGCTTTCGGGCCGTCCCCCGCTTGCTTCTGGACGCGCCCTTGAGGTAGTCGAAGCACTGGTGATAGATCCGCCTTCCTTGCGCGCACTGGTCGTGGCTGAGGCCGAACTTGGGGAACTTATCCTGAGAGCCCTGATCCTGCGGCGATTAGGATTGATCGAAACCGGTGGAGGCGGCCCGCTACTAATTGGTGCTCCCGGCAGCGCGGGTATGGTTCGCTTGAAGGGGTTTCTTTCAAGGAACGGTCATCCTTATCTTGCGTTGGATCCGATACTGGATAGCATCGCGGGAGATGTGATGAAGCTTCACCAGCCGCGTCCAGACGAATTGCCGCTGGTTGTTTGTCCCGATGGAACGGTCGTTAAATGCCCTACCGAAAGGGAGCTTGCGCGCCACCTGGGCTTGTATGTTGAGCTGAGCTCAAACCGTGTCTACGACGTTGCGATCGTTGTCGCCGGACCCGCTGGCCTGGCCTGTGCGGTATATGCTGCATCGGTAGGGCTTTCCTTGCTAGTACTGGACACTTATGCGTTTGGCGGTCAGGCTGGCGCGAGCGCGAGAATCGAAAATTACCTTGGTTTCCCGACCGGCATTTCCGGTCAGGCGCTCGCTGGACGCGCTTATGTTCAGGCGCTGAAATTCGGTGCTGAAATGGTGGTGCCCGTTGAAGTGAGGTCGTTCGATTGTTCACGTTTTCCTCGCGCGCTTCAGCTCGATTGTGGCGGACAGGTTTTGGCAAAAACTGTAGTTATCGCGACAGGCGCAAAATATCGGCGTCCAGCCATATCCGAACTTGAAAAATACGAGGGTCGTGGCGTTTATTACTGGGCTTCGCCGATCGAAGCCGCGCTATGTGCACAGGAGGAAGTCGTGCTTTTGGGTGGCGGCAATGCGGCCGGGCAGGCAATCGTATTTCTGTCCAGCCACGTGGCACACGTTCACCATTTGATTCGCGGCTCCGACCTTGCCAAAAGCATGTCGAAATATCTCATCGACCGTATCGGATTGCTGGCGAACTTTACGCTATATACGGAATCAGAGATTGTTGCAATCGAAGGTTGCGATGAAGGCGTGAGCGGCGTGCAGTGGCTCATTCGTAAAGAAGGCTGCAAACAGACTAAATCCGTCCGACGCATTTTTCTGTTCGTGGGTGCCGATCCGAAGACCGACTGGCTCGAGAGTTGTGGTGTGGAACTCAATGATAAGGGATTCGACTGTACCGGGATCGATCTATCCCGGGTCGACGACGAATGTTCCGCACACCTGAAAAACGATCATCATCCCCTGTCGCTCGAAACGTCGGTAGCATGAGTATTCGCGATCGGCGATGCACGTGCCAGCTCAACTAAACGTGTCGCCGCCGCTGTGGGTGAAGGCGCTGCAGTGGTCGCCCAGGTGCATGCCTGGCTTGCGTCGCATCACTGACAAGGTCGTGCTCAACGTGTAGTAAAAAAATAATAAAGTAATTTCCGATCAATCTCGTGAAACTTAATTTATTGGCAGATGTGCTGACAATTTAAGCTAATCGCCAAGAAACTATTCAAGGGTTTTTTCACTGGATTTCGTACTGAGCTGCATTATCTTAACGCTAGTTACTCAGTCGAAATCTGAAAATATTTTTCTGGGGGCAACATGCCATTTAAGACATACGGCGTTTTGAAAGGTAGGGTTATTGCCCGCCGTTTGGGTTCAGGGTACTCACTGCACTACCGAGTACACGTATCTCAACCAGATTGGCTGGAGGCTGCCTACCAAACCTAGAGCTCGGTTTCGAAGATAAATTAGGCAGGGAATTTATTTGCCTCCTTCAGAACTCCAACTATGGTTTTCTAATCACAGTTTGTGTAATTGCTCTTCTTACAATCGCGTGCCAATTTTCGCGCTTCCGCGATTTGGGCTGGTGTCATGTGTTCAGCCGCTTTATCACGATTTGCCTGAGCCTCACTGTGACCATTGACTATTGCGAGAGCAAACCACATATGTGCGCGAACATAATCTTGTCTGACGCCTTGACCGAGGTCATAACTAAAGCCAAGACTATTTTGTGCGGTTGCATTGCCTTGTTTGGCCGCCATACGAAACCACTTTACCGCTTCCTGATAGTTTTGTGTAACGCCCTGGCCGTTGCCGTAGCTTACTCCAAGATTAAATTGTGCTTGGGGATGCCCTTGATTGGCAGCCAGGTGAAGCC
>JALYOK010000329.1 GCA_030856925.1 Pseudomonadota bacterium | reverse complement strand
TCGAGGCCGGTGAACTTCGCTGCATCATTGGTCCTAACGGCGCGGGAAAGACCACGATGATGGATGTCATCACCGGCAAGACCCGGCCCGACCACGGTACGGTGTTCTTTGGCCAGACCATGGACTTGACCCGCATGCGCGAGCCGGACATCGCTGACGCGGGCATCGGCCGCAAATTCCAGCGGCCGACGGTATTTGAACGCCACACCGTCTTCGAGAATCTAGAATTGGCGATGAAAACCGATAAGCGCGTGCGGCGGTCGCTCCTCGCGGAGTTGACGGTCGAACAAGACGCGCGCATACACGATATGTTGCACCTGATTCAACTGAGTCGGCAGCAGGATCAACTGGCGGGTTCCCTATCCCATGGCCAAAAACAATGGCTTGAAATCGGCATGCTGCTGATGCAAGAACCGAAATTGATCATGCTCGATGAACCGGTGGCGGGCATGACCGATGAGGAAACGGAACGCACCGCCGAACTCATACAGAAACTCGCGGGCAGTCATTCGATTGTAGTGGTCGAGCACGACATGGATTTCGTCGCGTCGATCGCCAACAAAGTCACGGTGTTGCACGAAGGCGCAGTACTGGCGGAGGGCAGCATGGACCAAGTGCAGCGGGATGAGCGCGTGATCGAAGTTTATTTAGGGCGATAATGTTAGCGGTCGAACAACTCAATCAGTACTACGGCAGCAGCCATACCCTGCGCAACGTCAACCTGTCGCTTCAGGTGGGCAAATGCACGGCGTTGCTCGGCCGGAACGGTGTGGGTAAGACCACGTTGCTGAAATGCATGATGGGCGTGCTGCCCATCGCGTCCGGCAGGGTGACGCTGGAGGGCAAAGAAATCGGTGCTTGGCGGCCGCACCGGCGTGCGGCCCACGGTATCGCCTATGTGCCGCAAGGCCGCGAAATTTTTGCTCGCCTGACGGTGGAAGAAAATCTCTTTATGGGCATGGCAGTCAAGAAAGCGAGCCAGGCGAAATCGATACCGGATTACATCTACACCCTGTTCCCGGTATTGAAGGAAATGCGCCAGCGCCGCGGTGGGGATCTTTCCGGCGGCCAGCAGCAACAACTCGCCATTGCCCGGGCACTGGTGGGCGAGCCGAAAGTGTTGATCCTGGACGAGCCGACCGAGGGCATCCAGCCTTCCATCATCAAAGACATCGAACGGGTCATCCGTCTTCTGACGGAGCGCGGCGATATGGCAATCCTTCTCGTGGAGCAGTATTATGATTTCGCGGAGCGGCTCGCCGATTTTTTTGCGGTGATGACGCGCGGAGAAATCGTGCTGAGCGGAGAAGGAAAAGACATGGGAAAACTTAAGGTCCGCACCTACGTAGCGGTGTGATCGTCGCGGATGAGTTCGCGGACCGAACTTGGGAAGCCGAGTTAACGCTGCGTTACGAGAGGCTCGATGGACGCAGTGTTGTGACGCAGCGGCGCCATAAGGGTCCGCTGCTGGTGCAAAAGCCGTTTTACCCCGAAGGCGATGAGGTCTGCCATAGCATCGTCGTTCATCCGCCGGGCGGTATCGTGGCCGGCGATCGTCTCGGCATAAACCTCACCGTTGATATCGACGCCCACGCGCTCATCACTACGCCTGGCGCAACTAAATGGTATGGCAGCGACGGCGCTCTAGCCGAACAGCACATAGCGCTTAAGCTGGCGCCCGGCGCAAGGCTCGAATGGTTGCCGCAAGAAGCTATCGTGTTCAATTCCGCGCGCGCGCGACAGAGCGTTTCCGTCGAACTGGCCGACGACGCGCGTTACCTGGGGTGGGATATACTGGTTTTGGGTAGGATCGCGTCGCAAGAACGGTTAACGGACGGCCACTATGAACAAGCCTTTAAGGTTTCGCGCAACGGCGTTCCGCTGTGGCTGGAACGTGGCGCCATTGCGGGGAATTCCATGAAACTTACGTCGCCGGTCGGACTCGCGGGATGTCCCGTTGTGGCAACGCTGATCGCCGTGGGCAATGCCCCGAACGCCGCGCTGGTGGCGGCTTGCAGGGCGATTGTCGTAAGCGCTGGCGGGCGTGTTGCGATCACTGCGATGCCGCAGGTGCTGATTGCACGCTACCTGGGCCATCGAGTCGAGGATGCGAAGAATTTTCTACAGTTCATCTGGCGCGAACTGCGGCCTCACTATTTTGGGCGCGCCGTTCAGACGCCGCGCATTTGGGCCACGTGAGAGGAGAACTGAGAGGAGAACATGGAGTTAACGCCGCGGCACGCAGCGCGTCGAGGTGTCAGCACACATTCTCGCCTACCGATGTTGCAACTGATCCCGTGAACCTGCATTGCGCCATTTCCGCTCTGCCTCATCCCATGCCGCCAATGGCTGCAGGTCGGGCACCCACGCCAGCCCGGACTTGCCGTCGGACGAGCGTGCTGCAGGAGAAACCACAACATCGATTAGCGCGGGCCGGTTCGCCAATGCGCGCTCGATCGCACCCTGAAGGTCTTCCGCACGTTCCACGCGCTCCGCGTACATGCCGAAAGCCCGCGCCATTCCGGCGTAATCCGCGAACTGAAGGCGCGTGCCGACGACCTTGCCGTGCGTATCGTTCTGATCGTGCACTTCGATCTGCCACGCTCCGTTATTGGCAACGACGATCAGTAACGGCGCCTTGTGGCGCACGGCGGTGTCGATCTCCATCGCATTGAAGCCGAATGCGCCATCGCCGGTTGCCACCACCACCTGGCGATGGGGAAGCGCCAGGCTGGCGGCAATCCCGAATGGCGTGCCAATCCCGATGCAGCCCAGCGAACCGGGGTCGAGATACGTCGAAGCGGTCAGGCCCACGCGCGCGAAACTCAGAAAATCTCCGCCGTCGGCGATCACCACGGCATCGGGTTTGAGCTGGTTCTGCAACTCTGCGAGTACGCGATTCGGGTGGATGCGGCCGTCGCTGTCCGACGCCGCCATTCTCATGGAGACCTGCAGCTTCTGCGCGCGCTCTTCGTGTTTCTTGCGCATGCCTGTGGCCCACTCACGATCCACGGCCGGCACACGATCGCCGGCTTTACGAACGATCGCGGCCAGCGCGGCCGCAGGCTGCGCGAACAATTCAGCAACCCCACGCCGATTGTCGCGGATCTCCGAAGGCGCATCGCCGATGCGCACGAATTTCGCGCTGCCGAATACTGCGGGTGACCCGTAGGCAAGCTGGAAATCCAACCGGCGCCCGACCGTCACGACCACATCGGCCTGGCCCATGATGGCGCCGCGCATTGCCGCGACGACGCAAGGGTGGTCGTCAGATATCAGCCCCTTGCTCTCGCCGGTATCGAGATAAGGCGCGCCAAGCGCATCGAGAAACGCCAGCAGTTCGGGGCCCGCGCTACGGGCGCCCCTGCCGCTGATCACCAGCGGGCGCCGGGCCGCCCACAGTAAGTCAACCGCGGCTG
>JALYOK010000310.1 GCA_030856925.1 Pseudomonadota bacterium | reverse complement strand
GTGCTGGATGCATGGAATAATCGTATTCGTTACGCCGTGAGCAATAACAACAAGATCCCAACTGGCACGCCGCTACCCGCCCCAGTGAATTTTGATTTTACGGGTATGGGCACTTTCCCTTCATCCTCAGGTGAAATGCGCAATGTCACAATGGCCAATTTGAGTCCCGACCTGCATGTTTGTTCAACCGCGACTGGCATGTCAGCAAATTCCTGTGCCGGCGGAACCTCGCTTGTGGTCGCTGCTGTCGCAGTTATCTACTCAACTGGTTCAAATGCCGCACGGCCCGACCCCGGCGGTACGCGCATCGACGAGAACGCCAACCCCAATCCTAACGCCGCGAGCAGTAATTTGACCTTTGTCAGCCATGAACGCGCCGGCGAGACGGCGCCGAACGGCGAATTCGACGATATCGTCATTTGGCTATCGCCAAATATTCTGTACGCACGCATGATCGCTGCCGGACGTCTTCCGTAAACAGGCTACGCCAGAACTCGCATGGATACGGGGTGGCCTCGGGCCATTGCCCCGCAGCCATGCCTACCGTGACAGCCGCTCTGGTATTGCCTGTTGGCAAGGGGACCTTAAAAATCAAACTCGCTCGGTCAGGCAGAAACAAACTTTTCCGTCCTGATTACTCGCCAACGTCAGTGCAAAGCCCGCGCTCAGCCCCTGGCGAAACGCCTGATATAAACCAATTCCCGCGCCGTTTTCGGAAACGATGGGCTGGAGAAAAAGTTTGGCGGCGATCGGTTCTGGAATCGCGGCGCCGCTGTCGCAAACCGATATTGACTTGTGCGCGTGGGCATCGAGTATGACTTTGATCGTGATGTCGGGCTGCGCGATCCGTTTGCGGCGCGCGTTTTCCAGTAGATTTTCAACAACGCTATCAAACAGGTTTCTCGGAACCGAGACGTTGCCGTCCCCCGCCATGACGAACTCGATGTGCCGCCCTTCGTAACGGGATTGCAAGCTCTCCCACCATTCCCGCGCCGGCAACACCAAGCCGATCGATTGTTCCTGCGGCGCGCGCAGGCTCTCCAGCGTAAGTTGGAGCCGCTTGGTCAGGGGCGGCAACTGGCGCCGGATTAACTCGGCGTAAGCGTCCATCTGATCGCTCTGTAAATTCTCCCCGGCCGAGGCGAGCGAAAACAGCGATTGCAGCAGATTCTTGATGTCGTGAGTCAGCCGGGCGCCGGTCTCGTGTACCGCCTGGATATAGGCGTTTTGTCTCAGTAACTGTTCGCGACGTTTTGCTTCGTAGAACGCGCCGAGTAGCTGGGTAAGCAGCCGGATGTGCAGCGTGATCGCCGGGCTCAAGCGGATCCTTGTGTAGAGTGTGATCTTGAGGTCGTGGGTCAGAAAACTCGCATTCTCGACACCGGCTTCGCCAAATTCCCCCGCGCCGTTCGATGATTGCCATCTGCCGCCGACAACCCATGGCAAATGTGACAATTGCTGTGCCGCGAACTTGAGGAACTCATCAGGATCCTCGAAGCGTTCGGCGCCTTCCGCGAGCTGTTTCAGCCAAGTTTCGAACGGCAATCCCAGGCTCAGCAAATAGCGCGAAAAGAAGGTCTGCAATCCGGTGAAACCGGCGGAGGGATTCCATAGAACCGCGAGCAACAGCAGGATGCCGCCGACACCGAGCACGGTGCCTGACAAAGCGAGATAATAGTTGCCCGCGTATTTCATGAAGGCAAGACTGGCGAGCACCAGAACGCTGACCAGCAAAAAAAACAACAAGCCATAAACGAAATCAACCACACCGCCAGGATCGACCTCCTCGCTTTCTAAAGGCAGGAACAACATGATGCCCAACATCATTGGAAGACCGTAACGCACGGCGTAGTCCAGATTTTGGGGAGCCACGACCCCGGCCACCAGCACCGGCACGACCCAAAACAACAGGAGCAGCAGCAAATAGCCCAGCGCAAACTGCTGGAACAAGCGCAGACCCGGCATTTGTCCCGTGAACACTCGTCCGCCGATCATGCCGATCAACCCGGCCAACCATACCGCTATCAACCAACCGCTGCTGACGAACAACAGCGCCGCTCCGCACAATGCCAGGGCGGCTAACACGACAGGGCTGAGATTGCGGTCGGCGCGGATCACCGGCTGCCAGAGAAGAAAAAATCCGAAATGGGACATCAGCAGCGCGCGTTCGGCGAAGCCCGACAAGCCACCGGTAAGCGCTAAGTGCAACGTCGCCAGCATCAAGATTACCGTCCAGCGCCTGCCCGGTAGCAGCCGGCGGAGTTTCACGGCCGGCCTGTTGGTCAAGGCTTGTGTAATCGGCTCATCCATCGGCATCCATGGCGGAGAGCGAATGGCCGGAGGTGGCCCTAGGAGGCCCGAGGCCAGCCCCCGAGCCCCCCAGCCCGTATCCGTGCGGTGTTCCAGGCAGGGCCTGCGGCCGACCTAGGCGTTGCGGCATGGCCGAATCGACCTGAGTTATGAGAGGGGTTAAATGATCAGGAATTGCGATTTACCTTGCGACCACTATATCATTCCGCATCGATCAACTTGAAAGAGAAAAATGCCGGGTAACCTCCCGACTATCGCTCAATTTACCTTGCTCGAAGCGGCGCGCAACCGGCTGCTTTATCTTGTGCTGTTGATTGTTGCGCTGGCGCTGGCCTTCACGATATTTCTGAAGCAAGTCGCTATTACCGAAACGCGCGATATCCAAATCGCCTTTCTCGCGCCGACGTTTCGCTTGGCGGCGGCATTTATTCTAGCGGCTTTCGTAACTGTGAGCCAGGTGCGAGAACTCAATGACAAGGTGATGGAATTGCTGCTAACCCGCGATCTGCCGCGCGCGCATTATTTGTTCGGCAAACTGATAGGCTATCTCGGGATTGCGCTGGCGCTGAGCGTGCTATTCACGTTGCCCATTGTGTTCTTCGCCGATATCCCCCGAGCGCTGACATGGGGAGTGTCGCTGTTTATGGAACTGGCGATGGTCGCGGCGTTGAGCCTATTTTGTGTGTTAACGCTGAACCAGGTGGTAGGTTCCTTAGCCACCGTGTTGGGCGCCTATGCGTTGGCGCGATCCATGGCGGCGCTGCAATTGATCGGTTCGTCCGGTATCCGTGAAGGCAATCTCGTGCTGGATCGGATCGCTACCACCGCCCTCGACGGCATCGCGTTTTTCTTGCCGCGGCTGGACCTGTTCACCCAAACCGGATGGCTGCTTCATCGCGATCAACCGGCTGTCGATTTACCTTGGCTCACGCTGCAAAGCTTGGTCTACGTCGTGCTGCTTAGCGCGGCGGCGCTATTTGATTTCAAACGAAAAAACTTTTGAAATGGCTAGGCGCGTATCGTCGTTAAACGTAATCCTCATCGTCGTGCTCGCCCTGCAATTTCTCGTCCATTGGCGGACGGCTCCGCCGCGAGCCAGCGGCGCAGATTTGCCGGCATTGCCGAGCGTTTCCGTGCTACGCGCCGCAAGCCTCGATGAGCCGATCGCGCTTTCCAAGGCGCTGATGCTTTATCTGCAAGCGTTCGATAATCAGCCGGGCCTCTCCATCCCGTTTCGCGATCTTAACTACAGCCGCGTTGAGCAATGGCTGACGGTCATCATCGCGCTCGATCCGCCGAGCCAGTATCCATTGCTCAGCGCAAGCCGGCTTTACGCCGAAGTTCCGGTTCCCGCCAAACAAAGACAGATGCTGGATTTCGTCCACCGTGCATTTTTGCAGGATCCGAACCGGCGTTGGCCTTGGCTTGCCCACGCTGTGCTGATCGCGAAACATCGGCTCAAGGATTTACCGCTCGCCGCGAGCTACGCGGCGGACCTGCGCGAATACGCGCGCGGCGAACAGGTTCCTCACTGGGTCCAGCAGATGGAAATTTTCATTCGCGAAGACATGAATGAAGTGGAGAGCGCGAAAATCCTGCTGGGCGGTTTGCTGCAAAGCAGTCGCGTCACTGACCCGAAAGAATGGCATTTTTTGAGCGAGAAATTGAAGCAACTGGAAGGAAAAAGCAAACCATGAAAATCACGGACGTAAAAACCTATCCCCTGCAGACGTCGCTCGCACAGCCTTTTGCGTTCTCACAAGGCTGGGTGAACAAGCGCTCGGCGACCATCGTCGAAATCGTCACCGATACCGGCATCACCGGTTGGGGCGAGGCATTCAACCAGGGCTTAGAGCCGCCGCAAATCTCCGCCGCGGCAATCGAATATTCCCTCAAACCGCTGATTCTCGGCGCCGATCCATTGGAAACGGAAGTGTTGTGGCACCGCATGTATCACCAGACCCGTGATTATGGCCGCAAAGGTTCAGTTATTGCCGCCATCAGCGCGTTGGACATCGCGCTGTGGGATATCGCCGGCAAGCACTATGGGGTGCCGATCGCAAAGCTGCTCGGCGGATTTTTTCGCAACAAAGTGGCCGCTTATGCCACCGGGTTTTATCGCGTTTCGGGTCAAGGTGAGGCATCGCGTTTGGGAGAAGAAGCGATTGCCCACTACGAGGCGGGATTTCGCTCTATGAAAGTCAAGCTGGGCTACGGCCTCAATGATGATCTCGCCGTGATGCGCGAGATCAAGCGGGCGCTCGGCACTCGCGAAGTCACGTTAATGGTCGACACCAATCACGGCTACGGCTTGAGTGATGCACTGCGTCTTGGCAGGGGTTTGGAGGACTATGACTTGCGCTGGTACGAGGAGCCGGTCGCGCCCGAGGATTACGACGGCTATCGCATGTTGCGGCAGAAGTTGAATATGCCGATTGCCGGCGGCGAGAACGAACATACGCTATTCGGTTTTCGCGAGTTGATCGGGCGCGGCTGCGTCGATGTCGCCCAGCCGGACATTGGCTCGGCGGGTGGTTTTACGGCATGCCGGCACACGGTCGCGTTGGCCCAGAGTCACGGGGTACAAATCAATCCCCACGTATGGGGATCGGGCGTCGCTCAAGCGGCCTCGCTGCAACTCATCGCCGCGCTGCCCGTCACCCATCATGCCGTGTTTCCGCTGCAACCCATTCTGGAATACGATACTTCGTCCCACCCGTTCCGCCGCGATTTAATTTCCCCCGCGGTCATCCAGCGCGACGGCTCGGTCGATATTCCGCAGGGGCCGGGGCTGGGCATCGAGATTAACCGCGGGGTGCTCGAGCGTTACCGGGCGTAAGCGTTTTTGTTCCGCCCCCGTCATCAATTCGACACCGCTGTCGGGCTATCGACAGGATTTTAGGTGTAAAGGTCTTGGGGCGAATCCGTTAATGCCGCAACAGGATACTTAAAGCATAGAATTGGATAAAATAGGAAAATTCAACAATGGCATGACACTTGCTCCTGCAGGTTCGGTATTTACTTTTTAGGGCAATGTGCCATGAAACGCAATCAATCAGGATTCACATTAGTAGAAATCGCGATCGTGCTGGTCATCGTCGGGCTCTTGCTGGGTGGCATTTTGAAAGGGCAGGAGTTAGTGCAAAACGCGAAAGTTCGCAACATTGCCGATCAGCAAAATGCGATCAAGGCCGCTTATTATGCTTTCCAGGATCGTTATCGCGCCCTTCCGGGGGATTATGCTGCGGCGGGTACGAACATTCCAAACGTTACCGTAGCGACGAACGGAAACGGCAACGCTCAAATCGGAGTAGTGGGAAGTCCGTCGGCTGAGCCCGTCTTTGCTTGGCATCACCTCACAAATGCGGGTTTTATCAGTTGTTCGCAATGCTCGGCGGAATCGGGCACGCCTAATACTGCAACGTCCGACAACAGTCCGGTCAACGCCAATGGTGGAGTCATGGCTATCATCTTTGATGGCGCCTACAATAACGGGGCGCTTGGAACGGGCAACAATATCAACAACGTAAAATCCGGCAACCAGTTACCGTCAAATATTTTGGCGGAAGTCGATCGCAAGATAGATGACGGCAACCCTCGCACCGGCGCGCTCCGGTTTAGCAGCTTTACCGCCAGTGGAGGGGCGCCGTCGCCGGCGACCTGCGCCGCTCTAAACACCGACGTCTGGCTGGTGCAAACGCCCGACGCGAATTGCGGCGCCGCAAACCTATTCTAATCTCCAATCTTATCGCTTAATCCGCAAAGCGGATTAAGCGATCTTCCGCTAACCCGAGCGCGTCGGGCCGACCCAGCAACACTACCACATCACCCGTTTCAAGCACGCTCTCGGGCTTGGGCGAAACAATCCGCGTTCTTTGCCGATAGATGGTGTTGATCTCGACCTCCAATTCTTCCAAATTCAAATCGTCCAAGGACTTGCCTACGGCGGCGGCGCCGTCGCTCAGCATCACGGATTTCAGGCGCGGTTGATCGGAATCTTCCACGTCCATGCCGAGATCGCTTACGCCGTGAAAAAATCCGCGCATTAAATGATAACGATCGCGCCGGACTTCGCGGATGCGCGCCAGCACGCGCGCCAGCGGGATGCCCAGCAGCAACATGGCGTGGGAGGCGAGCATCAACGAGCCTTCCAGGATCTCCGGCACTACTTCGGTTGCGCCGGCGTTTTGCAGCTTTTCAAGTTCGCTGTCATCGGTCGTGCGGACGATAATGGGCAATCCCGGATTGACTTCGCGGGCATGTTCCAAAATTCTCAGCGAAATCGCCACGTCGGAGAAGCTCACTACCATTGCCGCGGCCCGGCTGGCGCCGGCCGCCAACAATACATCGCGCCGGCCGGCATCGCCGAACACGACCGAATCGCCCGCCGCCGCCGCTTGGCGCACCCGGTCCGGATCCGCGTCCAACGCGATGAAGGCAATATCTTCCCGTGCCAAAAACCGCGCAAGAGTTTGCCCGCTACGGCCGTAGCCGCAGATAATCACATGGCGATCGCGCCCCATGGCTTTGATGGCGAGCTCGTGGAGGTGAAGTGCGCGCTCGGTCCATTCGCTCTCGCAGAAATAGAGCACAATGCGATCCATCTGCCCGATCGCCAACGGCGCGATGAGCATCGAGATCAACATCGCCGCCAAGACAATCTGCAATTCTCCCTCGCCCAACAAGCCCAACAGCCCCGCCTGGGCCATTAGGACAAAGCCGAATTCGCCGGCGTTGCTCAAGATCAATCCGCAGCGCGTGGCGACTGATGCGGTGTGGCGGAAGGCCCGAACGAGGCTCCAAACAATGGCGAACTTGATGATGACGATTGCCATGAGAGTCAGCAACACCCAAGGCAGGTTGTCGATGAGCGCCCGCGGATCGAGCTTCATGCCGATGGTGACGAAAAACAGTCCCAACAACACATCGCGAAACGGCTTGATGTAGTCCTCGACTTGGTAACGATATTCGGTCTCGGAGATCAAGATACCCGCAACGAACGCGCCGAGCGCCATCGACAATCCGGCGAGTTCTGTAACCCAAGCCAGCCCCAACGTAATCAATAACACGTTGAGTACGAAAATCTCGGAGGATTTTTGCCGCGCGACAAGATGAAAAAATCGCCGCATCAAGCCGCGGCCATACCACAGAAGTATGCTGAGTATCAGGGCGGCCTTCAGGAACGCGATACCGAATGCAGCGACGAAACGCTCCGGACCCTGTGCCAAAGCCGGCAACAGAACCAGCAGCGGCACGACCGCCAAATCCTGAAAAAGCAGCACACCCATCACCAAGCGACCATGGATCGATTGAAGCGCCACGCGCTCCATCAAAAGCTTCGCGACAATGGCGGTCGAAGTCATGGCGAGGATGCCGCCAAGCGTGAGGCCTTCGCGCCAGTCGAAGCCAATCGCCATCGCGATGGCCATGACCGCAACAATGGTCAATGTCACCTGGGCGCCGCCGAGGCCGAACACCGTGCGCCGCATGGCGCTAAGTTGAGCCAAGCTGAACTCGAGGCCGATGCTGAACATCAAGAAAACAATGCCGAATTCCGCAAGATGATTAGTAGTCGCGTCGTCGGGGAGCCAGCCGAACGCAAACGGCCCGATCGACATACCGACCAAAAGATAGCCCAGTATCGGCGGCAGTCGAAAACGCCGGAACACCATCACCGTGATCACCACGGCAAGCAGCAAAACGACGATGGAAAATAGCGCGCTGGACATGAAATGAAAGATCTATTTGTATTGCGACTTTATCATCAATAGTTATCGCTACCCTTGCCCCGGAATCAATATCGCAGGATTCGCAGCTAGGGCAGACCAAAACACATCCCCAATGTCCCTGCCCTGCAAGGCAATAGCAGTGCGGCTTCCAGGGCGTGCATTGCCATGTACCAATATCCCTGCGGCTTGTGGCGATGCCTTTAAATTCACCCTTTCGCGGCGATCGACCTTATACTCCGCCGTTAGAGAGAAGACACCATCACTATGACCAATCTTTCCGCGGCCGGCACAACGGACGTCATCAAAATCGCACAGGAAGTCCTCCTCATCGAGGCGAACGCTGTAATCGCATTGGCGGCGCGACTCGATCGATCCTTCGTCGCCGCCCATGAGTTATTGCTTGCCTGCCGCGGCCGGGTGGTCGTGACGGGCATGGGAAAATCCGGCCACATCGCCAATAAGATTGCATCGACTTTGGCCAGCACCGGCACGCCGGCATTTTTTTTGCATCCGGGGGAAGCCAGCCACGGCGATCTGGGTATGATCACCGATGACGACGCCGTCATCGCGCTATCCAATTCCGGCGAAAGTCCGGAAATACTAGCTATTGTTCCGTTTCTAAAACGGCGCGGCATCAAGTTCGTCGCGCTCACCGGAAATCCGCACTCGACATTGGGCCGCGAGGCAGATGTGCATCTGGATACGTCGGTAGAGAAAGAAGCGTGTCCGCTCAATCTCGCGCCGACGGCTAGCACCACCGCCAACCTCGCGCTCGGCGACGCGCTGGCGATTGCCTTGCTGGAAGCTCGCGGGTTTTCCGAGAAGGATTTTGCTCTCACTCACCCCGGCGGGGCACTGGGCAAGCGATTGCTGATTCGTGTTGCCGACCTCATGCATACCGGTGAGCGCTTGCCACAGGTCGGCCAACTGGCCTCGCTGCAAGAGGCGCTGCTGGAAATGACGCGCAAAGGTCTCGGCGTGACTGCAGTGGTCGACGAGGCGAACGGGTTAATCGGCATTTTCACCGATGGTGATTTGCGCCGCACGTTGGAAAAGAATGCCGACCTGCGCGGCGTGACGATCGCCGATGTGATGACGCGCAATCCGCGCACCATCGTCGCGGACAAGCTTGCGGCGGAAGCGGCGCAGATCATGCAGCAGCGAAAGATAACCTGCGTACTCATCGCCGATGAGCGTAAGCGGCTGCTGGGCGCGTTGCATATGCACGATTTGATGCGCGCGGGCGTGCTCTAAAACAATTTTTGCGATTGGCGTAAAATCAAATTATGCAAGATGAAATAGCACGCGCGCGCGGGGTAAGGATCGCCATATTTGATGTCGATGGCGTCATGACCGATGGCGGTCTGTTTCTCACCGATGCCGGCGAAGAAATCAAGGTCTATCACGTTCGCGACGGCCATGGGCTGAAGATGCTCAAACAAAGCGGCATTGAACTGGCCATCATTACCAGCCGCACCAGCCGGAGCGTCGAACGGCGCGCTCAGAATTTGGACATTATTCATCTCTATCAGGGTAGCCAAGACAAGCTGGCGACATTTGTTTCGTTACTTGAAACCTTGGATTTAGAGGCCGCCGAGGCCTGTTACATGGGCGACGATCTGATCGATTTGCCGGTATTGCGCCGCGCCGGCTTGGCAGTTACCGTGCCGGCGGCGCCGGACATTGTCAAACAACACGCACATTACGTGACCAAGGCGGACGGCGGGCATGGCGCGGTGCGTGAATGCTGCGAGTTGATCATGGCGGCCCAAGGTAATTTTGCGACGATTCAACAGAGCTACCTGCAATGAAGCCCGTCGCCAATGCCTGGTTGCCTTTGGGCATTCTGTTGTTGCTTGCCGGCTTGACCTTCTGGCTCATGCGCATCGTGGAGGTAAAGCAGCCGCAACCCGACAAGAAGCGCCACGATCCGGATATGATCGTGGAAAACTTCACGGCCCGTCAGTTGGGTCTGGATGGTGGTGAACGCTATACTATTACCGCCAGAAAGATGCTACATTTCCCCGATGACGATTCGACCCTGTTGGATGGGGTACAGTTTTCGGCAAAAGAAAAAAACGATGCGCCTTTGCAAGTGACGTCGGAACGGGCAAAGTTGACCGGAAAAGCGGATGAAATTTTCTTCCTGGATCGCGTCCAAATCGTGCGTGATCCGTTTCAGGGCTATCAACGCCTGGTTGGCGATACGACCTATTTTCATGTCATTCCCGACCTCGGCATCGGCAAAACCGACCAACCCATTTCCCTCAGAGAAGGTGACAATGTGATGACCGCGGAAGGGATGGAGATTAACAACAAAACACGGATTGCGATCCTATCGACAGTGAAAGCCAGCTACCATGCACCTAAGCGGTAAATACCTCGCCCCATCCCGAACCCGCAAGTTCTTTGCGGTGGCCGTAATGATGTTGATCAGCCACGCCGTCGCCCACGCCGAGAAGGCCGATCGGGAAAAGCCGATCAACCTGGAAGCGGACAAAGTGACTTTGGACGATAACCAACGAATCAGCGTGTTTGAAGGAAACGTCATTCTCACCCAAGGCACCACTAAGATCACCGCCAATAAAATCACCGTGCGTCAAGACAAACAAGGTAATCAGAACGCTACGGCGATCGGAAAACCGGCGACTTTCCGCACCAAACGCGACGCCGTTGACGAGTATGTGGATGGTAGTGCGGAGCGGGTCGAGTACGACGCCAAGACCGACAAGGTCGAACTTTTTACCAACGCGTGGCTGCGCCGCGACAAGGACGAGGTGCGCGGGAATTATGTGTCCTACGAGGGCAGCACGGAATTTTACCAGGCATTGGGCGGCGGCACGCCCAACGCAAGCTCGGCCACACCGGGGCGTGTGACCGTGGTCATGCAACCCAAGCCAAAGGCCGCTTCGAGCGACCCGAAGACGGCAGGCACACCGACGGCGAAAGAGTGACAGTTAGTTTAGTCTTAAGCCTAATGTAGATGGATCCGGTTAATCCGAAAACTTTGCGACCCGAGCGATCGGGTTTTCCCGATACGGCCAAGCCGCTAATCGCGGCGACATTGTTGGAAGCGCGGAGGCTAGCCAAGCGCTACAAGACTCGGACGGTGGTGAAAGACGTTTCGCTCCAGTTGAGAAACGGCGAAGTGGTAGGCCTATTGGGCCCAAACGGCGCGGGCAAAACGACTTGTTTTTACATGATGGTTGGACTCGTTCCGCTGGATGGCGGATCGATTTTTCTTGACGGCAAGGATATTACTCGCCTACCGATTCATCGCCGCGCCCAATTGGGCCTTTCCTATTTGCCGCAGGAGGCGTCCATCTTTCGCAAGCTGACGGTGGCGGAAAATATCCGTGCCGTGCTGGAACTGCAAGAACTGACCAAGGACGCGTTGCAAGAGCGGCTGGAGACGTTGCTGGAAGAACTGCACATCGGCAATATCCGCAACAATGCCGCCATTAGCCTGTCCGGCGGTGAACGCCGCCGTGTGGAAATCGCGCGGGCGCTGGCGAGCGAGCCAAGATTTATTCTATTGGATGAACCCTTCGCGGGCGTAGACCCGATTGCGGTTCTGGATATCCAACACATCATCCGTTTCTTGAAGCAGAGGGGTATTGGCGTTCTGATTACCGACCACAATGTGCGGGAGACCTTAGGCATCTGCGATCACGCTTACATCGTCAACCAAGGATCGGTACTGGCCTTCGGCAAACCGGAGGAAATCATTTATAATGAAAACGTCCGTCGAGTGTACTTGGGAGAGCATTTCCGCCTCTAAAGGCAGTTCGGCCGGAGAATAAGTTGTCTCTGCGCAGCACATGAAGCATAGCCTACAGCTCAAGCTCTCACAGCACCTAACCCTTACGCCGCAACTGCAGCAATCGATTCGACTGTTGCAGCTTTCGACGTTGGACCTCAATCAGGAAATAGAGAATTTTCTGATTGAGAATCCGTTGCTCGAGCGAATTGAAGTTTCCCATGAGCCGCCGGTTGTGGCGCCGCTTTCCGGTCCAACTCCGGAAACGCCGGCGCCCAATGGCGAAGCCGCGTCGGAGGAGGGAGAATTTGCTGAGGTGCGGCAGGCGGAGTCGACCGATTGGGACGACCCCAGTGACTGGGGTTCGGACGCGGGCCAAGGCGCGAAACGCGATGACGACGATGACATGGGCGCGTCGGATATTCAAGCCATCAGCGAAAATCTGCAGCAGCATTTACTGCATCAAATCAACCTCAACCATTTGTCGGATCGCGATAAGCACGTGGTCGAGGTTTTGATCGGAAATCTCAGCGAAGACGGTTATCTCACTCAGTGCCTGGAAGAAATCTTCGAATCCTTACCGCCCGAGTTGGAACTCGAGCTGGAGGATTTGCAAATCGCGCTCCAGCACTTACAGCATCTCGATCCCATTGGCGTGGGTGCACGTTCATTGAGCGAGTGCTTGCTCCTGCAGTTGCGTGCGCTGCCGCCCAAGACCCCGTTTCGCAGTGAGGCGCTGCGTCTGGTCGCCGATCATTTGGCGTTATTGGGCTCTCGAGATTTTACACGCCTCAAGAAACTGTTGAATCTGGACGAGGAAACCCTCAGAGGCGTGCAGCGCTTGATCATCGGCCTTAATCCAAGACCGGGTTTAGAATTCACCCAGCTCGAAACTCGTTATATTGTGCCGGATGTGGTGGTGCGCAAGGAACGCGGCAAATGGGTAGCAGTGCTCAATAACAATGCGATTCCCAAGCTGCGGATCAACAAGATGTACGCCGATATTTTGAGCCGCTCTCGCGACTCGTCCGGATCTCAATTGGCGAGCCAACTGCAAGAAGCTCGCTGGCTGATCAAAAACGTCCAGCAGCGTTTTGAAACCATTTTGAAAGTGTCTCAGGCGATCTTGGATCGGCAGAAACATTTTTTCGATCACGGCGAAGTGGCGATGCGGCCCTTGATTCTGCGCGAGATTGCCGACGCCGTCGGTGTGCATGAGTCCACCGTATCGCGGGTCACGACCCAGAAATTTATGTTTACGCCGCGTGGTATTTACGAACTTAAATATTTCTTCGGTAGCCATGTTTCCACCGAAACGGGCGGTTCGGCATCCAGCACCGCCATTCGCGCCTTGATCAGGCAATTGGTCGGCGCGGAGGATACCAAAAAGCCGTTATCGGATAGCCGCATCTCCGATATTTTGAGTCAGCAAGGTATAGTTGTTGCTCGTCGTACGGTCGCAAAATATCGCGAATTGCTACAGATATCCTCGGCCAATCAGCGAAAATCACTGTAGGCCGGTGTTTAAATCCAAATGCGACACGGAGACGAGACTGAATGTAAAGCCTTCAGAAACGAATCCAGATCGAAAAAATAGGAGATCGTCATGAATCTGACCTTAGCAGGACATCACCTCCACATTACCCCCGCTATACGCGACTATGTCACCGCTAAGTTAGAAAGAGTGGGCCGGCATTTCGATGATTTGATGGACGTCAACGTGGTGTTATCCGTCGAAAAACTACAGCAAAAAATCGAAGCTAATATCCATGTACGCGGCAAGGAGATATTTGTCGAGGCGGAAGATGAGAACCTCTACGCAGCCATTGATTTGTTTGCCGACAAACTAGACCGCAAGATCATCAAACACAAGGAGAAGATCGTCAAGCCCCGTCACGACGATGCGCTGAAATACCACCCGGACGATGTGAACTAAAGGCCGCGCGAGGCGATAGCTGCAAACGGCTGTCTATGCTCACGCACCGCTTTTGCGGAAATACACACACCGAGCAAAGATGCAATGAATCTAGTTGCTAAACTTTTGCGCCCAAGCCATGTCGCGCTTGACCTTGACGTCGCGAGTAAGAAGCGTGTGTTCGAACAGATTGGGTTAATTTTTGAGAACGCGCAACAAATATCCCACACGATTGTTTTCGAGAGCCTGTTCAGCCGCGAACGATTCGGATCCACCGGGCTGGGTTATGGCGTAGCGATTCCCCATGGCCGCCTCAAGGGGTTACGCGAGGCTACGGCGGCGTTTGTCCGAACGCTAAACCCGATCCCCTTCGAGGCGCCGGACGGGCAACCGGTCAATCTCATATTCGTGGTGTTGGTTCCCGAGCATGCAACGGAACAACACTTGCAAATTCTCAGCGAACTGGCGCAAATTTTCAGTGACAAATCCGTGCGCGAAGCGCTCGTTAGTTGTCATGATCGCGATGAAGCCCATCGCATTTTGACCGAATGGCCCGCCCATGCCCCGCGTCAGCGTACTGCAGCTTTATAGCGATAACCGCGACAAGCTGGACCTCAATTGGATCGCCGGCGCCCAGGGTGGACAGCGCAGCGCACCGGTCGGCAGCCTCTATCATCCAACCGTCGGCATCATTGCCCACTTAAATCTGGTTCATCCGCAGCGTTTTCAAGTCATCGGAGACGCCGAATTCGGATACCTGCAGGGACTCAATCCTCAAGAGCTAAATACGGCGATACGAAAGCTATTCGGCGGCAATCTTTGCGCCGTCATTGTCGGCAACGGCATCCCTCCGCCGCAGCCTTTGATCGACGCGGCAAACGACCATCAAGTGCCGCTTTTTTCTTCGCCCGAACCAACGCCGCAGTTGATCAATATTCTCCGTTATTATTTGAGTCAGGCGCTGGCTGAGAAAATTACCATGCACGGTGTGTTCATGGCGGTGCTCGAGGTCGGTGTGTTAATCACCGGCGATTCCGCCGTGGGTAAGAGCGAGTTGGCGTTGGAACTGATTACCCGCGGCCATGGGCTCGTTGCCGACGATGTAGTCGAGTTTTATCGCATCGCGCCGGAAACCTTGCAGGGCCGTTGTCCGCCGTTACTCAAAGATTTTCTCGAAGTGCGTGGGCTCGGCGTGTTGAACATCCGTTCGATTTTCGGCGAGACCGTGGTGCGCGGCAAAAAGAATCTCAAGCTCATCGCACACTTGGAAAAACCCGCCGGAGGTGATCTCGCTTCCCTTGAGCGTTTGCCGATGAATGCGACCACCCAAGAGATCATGGGCATTGGCTTTCCCAAAGTTGTGCTGCCGGTGGCCGTTGGCCGCAACTTGGCGGTGCTGGTTGAAGCGGCGACCCGCAACTACATTCTTCAGCAACGCGGCATCGATTCCACCCGCGAGTTCATCGAGCGGCACGAGCGCGAGATGGCGGAACATAACAGTCCCGCGGAGACGGAAGAAGAATAGCCATGCGCGTTATCTTCGTCACCGGTTTATCGGGCTCGGGCAAAAGCGTGGTGATCAAATTGCTCGAGGATGTAAGCTATTACTGTATCGACAATCTGCCGTTGATGTTCGTCCTGGATGTCATCGCGTTTCTGCGCAAGATGGGTCACGATAAGGTGGCGTTGAGCATTGATGTGCGCAGCGGCTCGGACATCGGCGATTTGCCGAAGGTGATCGAACAGTTGAAATCCCAAGGCATCGATCCCCGTATTCTTTTTCTTGAAGCCAATACCGAGACGATCGTCAAACGTTTTGCCGAAGCGCGCCGTCCCCATCCGCTGGCCGATGAAAAACGCACCATCAACGAATGCATTACCTGGGAACGGAATATTCTCTCTGGCCTCGCCGAGCACGCCCATCACGTCGACACCAGCGATCTCGGTCCGAACGCCTTGCGGGCGTGGGTGCGCGAATTCATCGACCTCGACCAAACCAAGTTGGCGCTATTTTTCCAGTCGTTCGGCTTTAAGAATGGCATCCCGCGCGATGCGGATTTTGTGTTCGATGTACGTGCCCTGCCGAATCCATTTTACGATTCCAAACTACGTCCCCTTACCGGAAAAGATGCCGCCGTGATTGCGTTCATGGAATCGTTGCCAGAAGCGCAGCGGATGTTGGGAGATATCGAGCACTTTTTGGTTCGTTGGTTACCCGATTTCGTGCGCGACAATCGGCGCTCCCTGACCATCGCTATCGGCTGCACTGGCGGGCAACATCGCTCGGTCTATTTTTGCGAACAACTGGCGGCCCGTTTTTCCAAGACCCAGCAAGTCCAAGTGCGTCACCGCGGACTCTATCGTGAC
>JALYOK010000305.1 GCA_030856925.1 Pseudomonadota bacterium | reverse complement strand
CTTATCGGCAACCGGGTCGAGAAACGCCCCAAATTCCGACGTTTGATTCAGGCGCCGCGCCAGATAACCATCGAGCCAATCGGTCAATGCGGCGAATATGAAGATCCACATGGCTGTGGCATTGGCCTGGTGCTGGGTGAGCCAATTGCCCGGCAAATAGAGCACCGCGACAAACAGCGGGATGAGCAGAATGCGAAACCAGGTGAGAAGATTCGGTAAATTGATCGGCATAGGGATTCAATCAATGAAGCTCGCGATAGATTTTTTCCGCGAGCGATCGGCTGATGCCTTCGATTAGCGCCAGATCGTCGATGCTCGCCGACAGGACGCCTTTGATGCCGCCGAATTGCGCCAGCAATTTCTGTCGGCGTTTGGCGCCGATGCCCGCGATATCTTCGAGCCTCGAATGGATGCGGGCCTTGGCGCGGCGGCCACGATGGCCGGTAATGGCAAAGCGATGTGCTTCGTCGCGTATCTGTTGAATCAAATGTAACGCGGGATGATCGCGGCCCAATGCCAACGGCGCGCGAGCATCGGGGAAGATGAGTTGTTCGAGCCCCGGCTTACGTTCCTCACCTTTCGCCACGCCCACGATGTTGCTATCGGCGATGCCGAGTTCGTTGAATACTTCTTGCGCGGTGCCGACTTGGCCTTTGCCGCCATCGATTAGGATCAAGTCCGGCATCACGCCATCGCCTTCCGTGATCCTGCGATAGCGGCGCTGCAATACATCGCGCATCGCGGCGTAGTCATCGCCCGGCGTGATGCCGGTGATGTTGAAGCGGCGATATTCGCTCGACTGCATCTTGCCATGGTCGAAAACCACACACGACGCCACCGTCGCTTCGCCCATGGTGTGGCTGATGTCGAAACATTCGATTCGTCGCAATCCACTCGGCGAATCGAGCGCCGCTTGCAGCGCGGCAATGCGGGTTTCTTGGGCAGCTTCATTTGCGAGTTTTTGTGCTAGCGCGAGTTTGGCATTGGAGACGGCCATGCTCAGCCAGTTGCGCCGCTCGCCCGTCGGGTGTGTGAGAATTTGCACCGCGTGTTTGCATTGTTCGGCCAGTAAAGCGGAGAGATTCTCGGTATCCAATTCTTGATTTACGATAATGAGCGGTGGCGCCATCCGTTCAGCGTAATGCTGCCCGATGAAAGCGTTCAGAACCGCGACGGCGTCGGCATCGTTTGCGTTCTGCGGAAAAAACGTTTTGTCTCCCAAATGGCGCCCGGCGCGGATCATCGCTAGGTTAACACACACCTCCCCCGCTTCAGCCTGACACGCGATAATGTCGGCGTCCCGCGCACTGTTATCGTTGGCGACGAATTGCTTTGTCAAGACCCGTTGCAGCGTGCTGATCTGATCGCGAAACACCGAGGCCGCTTCGAACTCTAAATTGTCCGCCGCCGCGGCCATGCGCTCCGAAAGGCGGGCGATAACCTCGTTCTCTTTGCCCTCCAAAAACAAAATCGCATTGTCGATGTCGCGCCGGTAATCTTCTCGATCGATCGCGCCCACGCAAGGCGCCGAACAGCGTTTGATTTGATGCAATAGACAAGGCCGCGAGCGGTTGCTGAACACCGAATCCTCGCACGAACGAAGGCGAAACACTTTTTGCAAAATCTGTATCGTCTCGCGCACCGCCCAGGCGCTGGGAAACGGCCCAAAGTAATGGTTGCGCTGATCGAACGTACCTCGATAAAAACGGATCTGAGGAAAGCCGTGACCCGAAAACATAATATAGGGATAACTTTTGTCGTCGCGGAACAGAATGTTGTAGCGCGGGCTGAGCGACTTGATGAGATTGCTTTCCAGCAGCAGCGCTTCCGATTCGGAGCGCGTGACGGTTGTCTCGATGCGCGCAATCTGCTGCATCATTACCTGAATGCGCGGGCCGAGGTCGTTCTTCTGAAAATAAGACGACACTCGCTTCTTCAGATCGCGCGCTTTGCCGACGTAAATTGCTTCACCGGATGCGTTCAGCATGCGGTAAACCCCCGGCAGATTGGGTAACGCCGCAAGAACAACTCTGACGTCGAACTGCGACTCCGCGGACAGGGACATTAGCTAGCCCCTACCGCAATTCGAATCTGATCGAACACTTCGTGAAACATCGCTTCCGTCAAACGCCTCGTCTGGGTATTGTATCGACTGCAGTGATAGCTATCGAATAGGATCAAATCATTCGCCAGATCATGCCGGGCGCTGTGGCCGAATCGGGCCGCGCTCGCTTTCAAGTCTAGCGCCATGAGCACCGCATCATGAGCGATTCTGCCTAACGCGAGAACAACCCGTGGTCGCGGCTGCAATGACAGCTCCGCCCGCAAGTATGCATTACAGGTTCTGATTTCCGCCGGTGTCGGTTTGTTCTGCGGCGGCAGACATTTCACCGCGTTGGTGATGCGGCAGTCGATGAGTTCCAGCCCATCGTCGGCGCTGGTGGAAAGCGGTCCGGTCGCAAAACCATACCGGTGAAGCGTATTGTAGAGCAGTTGCCCGGCAAAATCGCCGGTAAACGGCCGGCCGGTGCGATTAGCGCCGTGCAGTCCAGGCGCGAGGCCGACCAGCAATAGTTTGGGCTTGCTGGCGCCAAATGAAGGCACCGGTCTGCACAGATAAGAGGGGAATTGCTTCAGAACCGTGGCGCGAAAATCCGCGAGACGCGCACATTGCCGGCACGTCGCATCGAAGCTCGCGCTCGCCCCGGTTTGCTTAGAGGGATGGTGTAGAATCGCAGTCGTTTTCAAATCGCTGATAATATTATCACGGCAATGCGGGCAGATACGCCAAACCGGCGTCCCGGCTTCCTGCAACAAACAAGAAAGCGGACCCATGAATAGAAATGACGCGCTCCTGCAGGATTGGCGCACCCGCGCCTTGGCGCTGGAAGCGGAAATCAAAAAAGCGGTCATCGGCCAGGATCGCGTCATACACCACCTCAACATCGCCGTATTCGCGCGCGGCCACGTGTTGCTCGAAGGCGATGTCGGCGTCGGCAAGACCACAGTGCTCCGGGCCTTCGCCCGCGCCATCGGCGGCGCCTTCGAGCGCGTCGAAGGTACGGTCGATCTAATGCCGAACGACCTGATTTACTACACCTATATCAACGAAGAGGGCAAACCTCGCGTCGATCCCGGCCCGCTGTTGAAGCACGGCGACGCCTTATCGATTTTCTTTTTCAACGAGATCAACCGCGCCCGCCCGCAAGTCCATTCGCTGTTGTTGCGCGTAATGGCGGAACACAGCGCCAGCGCCTTCAATCGCGAATATCGCTTCCCCCACATGATCGTGTTCGCCGATCGCAACCGTGTAGAAAAAGACGAGACCTTCGAGATATCCGCCGCAGCGCGCGACCGATTTTCCATGGAAGTCTTAATTGAAACACCGACCGACATCGTCACAAAAAAAGCGTTGATGTTCGACACCGCCTACCATGATGTCGAGCATTTGCTCGAGCGCGTGGCGCCGGACATGATTCCCTACATCGAATTGAACGGCATCGGCGCCACTATACAAGACAGCATCAAGGCGAGCGAGACCTTGCAGAAATATGCGATGGATTTATGGCAAGCAACTCGCACCCCCACTGACTACGGCGTAAATATCAGCGGCGTCAACATGAAAGAGCTGATTCAAGCCGGCGCCAGCCCTCGCGGCATGAGTTTACTGATGCGCGCCGCGCGCGTGAAAGCTTGGCTTGAAGGGCGCGAGTATCTCACGCCGGAAGACCTGCAAGCGATCTACCATGAGACCATGGCGCACCGCGTGTTCTTCAGCCCGATCTACGAGATGCGGCGCGGCGATGTGGCGCGAGCGTTGATGGGGCAAATTTTGCAGAAGATTGCCGCGCCGTAAAGTTCGCGATGTCAGCACCCGGATGATACTGGCTCGCGGCATTGTATACCCTGTCAGCCGCACGGGTATTGCTTCTACGGACAAGTAGCCGAGTGCGTTTTATATGATCAGCCCAATTTACGCTGGAAATAACAGACCCCGCCAGCGCCGCTTCAACGGTATCGCTGCCGGGTTCATCTTGAGAGAGTGAAGAAAGCGGACGTATTTGCCGAGACAACCAAAACCAACTTGCACGTCAGCAAAGGTCTATTTTCGACGCCTGGCGGTTACCGAACGGCATCGCTCGCCGCGATCTTGCCGAGATAACCGGTCAGATCGACGTACCAAATATTCCCCGCGGGATCCGCCGCCACGCCGACTGGCCGCGCCTTGAACCGCGGCAGGCGAAAGAATTTGAACTGGCCGTCCTTGAAACGGCCAATGCTGCCATCTCGCACCATGGCGAACCACACTGCGCCGTCCGGCGCGATGGTGAGGCCGGCCACGCCGGCGATGCGCGATTCGCTCGGGATCGGATACTCGGTGAATTCTTGATTTCGAATTCGGCCTAGCTTGTTGCTGCGAAATTCCAGGAACCACACGTCCCCTTTGGCGTCGACGGCGATGTCTGTGGGCGCACTCGCCGGCGTCGGCGCCCAGAACCAATCGGTCTTGCCGCTTTCGGCGTCGATGCGCACGATCTGTCCGGCCTGTTGTAACGTGGCCCAGGCGTAACCATCCGGCGCGATTGCAACGCCATAGGGCGCGCCGCGCGCTGACTGCAATTCGTAGCGGGCGAGGATATCGTCCTTGAGCCGCGTCACGCTGAAGGTCGATCCCTCGGCGAACCAGATGGCGCCGTCGGGCGCCACGGTGAGCCGTTGCAAGCGAGCGACGGGTGTGCCGAGGGGAAAGTTTTTGATTTCGTTGTTCGGCGAGATGCGACCGATGCTGAGCGCCGGCGCGTCGGCGTACCAAGCATTGCCTTCATGATCCACGGCGATGCCGATCGGATCCATGTTGCGCGACCCTTTTGGAATACGCTCGATCTTGCCATTCCTGAATACGCCGATGGCATCTGAGAAATCGATGGTGAACCAAATGCTTCCATCCTTGCCTGCGGCGATAGCCGCGGGAATGTCGTTTTTTTCCAGCATCGGATATTCCACTACCCGAGCCACGGGCGGTGGGGCGAGGCGCCATGCGGCAACTAACCCGGCGGCAATCGCCGCGAGGGCGATCAAGACGTGAATGATGCGTAAGCCGGTCGGCGTAATCGGCATTGCTGTGTTCAATTTATTCTCTTCCATTTCAGGTGCTTCAGCTTAGCTTAATCTCCGATGGAGCGAGACGATTGAGCCAGCGCTCGCTTGCGCAAAAAAAACCAGGCAGCGCCAACCAAAAGCAACGCGCCGATCACCAGCGCGATCGCGGTATTTAGTTTGCGTGCTTGAGCGCGGCGCATTTGTTCTGCGACCTCCTGGGCCGTGCGCCAAGGCTCGCTGTAGGGCCGCAAAGAAAATCCGGCATAGAGGATGTTTGGATCTGTTCCATCTTGCGCCAGAGGGCTGGGTTCCAGATGCAGCGGCAGCGCGCTCTCGATTTTCGCCCAGGTCGCGCCGCCGTCGGCGCTACGCATCAGGCCACGATGGGTAGTAAGCACGATGACCGCGCCGGCCTGCATCACGGCAATACCACGGATAAAAATATTCGGATCGGGCAGCGGTTTGCCGTGGGGCTGCCAGCTTTTGCCGCCGTCGTCGCTACGGAATAATCGGCTCGCGCCGCCAGCCCAGAGGCGTTGCTTTTCGTCTGGATCGGCACTGATGGTGTCAACGCGCTGATCGCGCCAGTTCCCTGCGGCTTGCTGCCAGGTATTGCCGCCATCGGCGCTCCGCCATATCCTGCCCGCGAGAACCGCATGAATACTCGCTTTCGGCTTATCCTGCGCCACCAGCAGCGCGGATATTGCTTCTTCGGGCAACCCCTTCTCTGGGCCATGCCAGTCGTTGCCGTGGGCACTGCCCAGATACAACCCATCATTTCCCGCGAGGTACACGTTGGAATGGCCCACGACAATTTGTGCGATCGGCATCGCAGTCAACGGCACTGCGAGCACGCGCCAATTCACGCCGTCGTCGCTGCGAAATAATCCATTCGCGTTGGCGGCATAGCCACCGCGTCCGTCGCGATCGAACGCGACAGAGAACACCGGACCGGCGATAAACTGGGGCGCTTGATCTTGCCAATCGCGACCGCCATTGCGGGAACGCAGGAGCCGCGTGTCGGTGCCGTACAGGAGATGGTTCGAGTCCGTCGGGCTGATGGCGATGGCATTCGAAGCGTTGATGAATAGCCCTGCGTCCGCCGGCAACCAGGTAGCGCCCGCGTCTCTGGAACGATACAGGCCGCCATAGGAATCGGCGTCGTGTCCGTTGCCATTCGGCGCCACGAGCAGCAGCATCGAGAACAGCAAAAATTCGAGCAATGAAAGCTTCATACCGACAAAAAACGAGGAGACCGGCGGACCGGTCTCCTCGTTTCTGGCGTTGCGGCGAATAGGTGCTTACGGCTTACGCGACTTCTCTCCCGGCGCCAAGGCAATTTCCGCGAGACGTCCGCCGTTCATTCCCACCCAAGCATTCTTGGTGAGCGGATATTTATCCGTGTAGGATAGCGGTTCGTGAGCGGCGACGCAGTTTTGATAACCGCCGGTCACTTTGTAGCACTTCTCGTAGGCCAAGAATTGCTGCACCGTGTCGGTCTGTTGCGGGTTGGCGATTTGCCAATCGCGGATCGCTTGCCAGGATGAATAAGCGTCGCTGCCGAACATCAACTTACCGATGGCGGTGTTGACTTCGAGCAATTGCGAACCCGCGGTGTGGGCGCGGAACGCGGCGTGAATCTTGATACCGGGCATGACTTCCATATCGCCGTCGACGATCACGGCTTTACCCTTGAGCACCTTACCGTAGATCGAATCCATGGTTTTGGAGGGATAGCCGCAAGCAGGCGTGCGAGCGCAGCCGCCGGGTGAATCGTTGACGGCGCGAATACGCTCGTGGCCCGGATAATTGAGCGCCCATTCGATGCCCTTCAGTTCTTCGCGCTGAATGTAAAGCACCGCATTCGGAAACTCATCCAAGCTGCCGGCATGATCCCAGT
>JALYOK010000293.1 GCA_030856925.1 Pseudomonadota bacterium | reverse complement strand
CGCCTGTGCGTTCGATAAATAACTCGGCGCCGAATGGAATCTGGCCGCTCACCGCGTCGGCGATGCTATGTTCATCGTCGACCAGGCGAATTTCCAGCGTCGCAGTGCGCCCCAGAATCTCCTTCGCCTTCGCCGTGTCTTGCACGCCGGGCAACTGCACCACCACTCGATCCGCGCCCTGTTGCTGGATCACGGGCTCGGCCACACCCAATTCGTTAACCCGATTGCGCAAGGTCAGAATGTTTTGCTGCAGCGCGGCTTCTTCAATTCTTTTCTCGGCCTCGGGACGCAAGGTTCCGATCAGAATGACTTCCTCGCCGCGGCCGCTTTCGGTAGTCACCAAGTCGGGGAAATTCTTCGTTATCTCATCACGAGCCTTATCTCGGGTCACCGCATCGCGAAATTTCACCACCACCCGGCGGCCTTCCCGAGTGACGGAAGAATAACGAATCTCTTTTTTACGCAGCGAGCGGCGTATATCCGCTGCGTCGCTTTCGGAGCGCTTATCGAGCGCCGCCTTCATGTCTACCTGCAATAAAAAATGCACCCCACCGCGCAAATCCAGGCCCAGATACATAGGCAACGCGCCGACCGCGGACAACCAGGTTGGCGAGGTCGACACGAGATTGAGCGCGACCACGTAAGACGCATTCCGCTCATCCGGATTCAACTCTTTGCTGATAACGTCCTTAGCCTTGATTTGCGTATCCGTATCCGCAAACCGCGCCTTGATGCTGGCGCCCTCGACGGTGATCCCTCTTGAGGCGATCCCCGCTTTTTTCAGCGCCTCCTCGACCCGCCCCATCAACCCGGTGTCCGCCTTGACGCCGGTGCGCAAGGAAGATATCTGAACCGCGGGCACTTCACCAAAAAAGTTTGGCGACGTGAACAATAAACCCAGCAATACGATAACTACGATGAGGGAGTATATCCAAACCGGATAGCGATTCATTAATCTCTCGACTAGTTTGCGTTCTTGACGGTGCCCTTTGGCAACAACATGCCAACCGCCGACTTTTGCACCTGTACGACCACGTTGTCGGCGATTTCCAGACTGATGTAGCTGTCGCCCACTTTGGTGATTTTTCCGAGCATGCCGGCAGCGACCACTTCATCACCCTTTTGCAGGCCATCCATCATGGATTTTTGCTCTTTCTGACGCTTCATCTGCGGACGGATCATCAGAAAATACAACAACACGAACATCAGAACGATAGGCAACATGCCCATCAATTCACCGCCGAACATCCCGCCGGCGGCCTGCGCATAAGCCATCGAAATCATTGCTAGTCCTGCGTGTCGGTCGAAATAAAGGTTTGAATTTTAACACGAAGCGGCGCGATTTCGGATAAAGGTCTCGACTGTGTCCGCCACGGTTCCAGACTCTATACACTGCCGCAACTCGCTCATCAGTGTTTGATAATAAAAGAGATTGTGGAGGGTGTTGAGTCTCGCGCCCAGGATCTCGTTTACCCGCTGAAGGTGATGCAAATAACCGCGAGTAAAGTTCCGGCAGGTATAACACGCGCAGGTTTCGTCGAGTGGCGAAACGTCGTCGCGGTGCTTGGCGTTGCGTATTTTGATGTCGCCGTAGCGGGTGAAGAGCCAGCCATTGCGCGCGTTGCGTGTCGGCAAAACGCAGTCGAACATGTCGATGCCCGCAAGAACCGCGTGGACGATGTCCTCCGGCGTGCCCACGCCCATCAAATAACGCGGCTTATCACTTGGCAGTACCAAAGCGGTGTGGGCCAAGACGCGCGTCATATCCTGTTTCGGCTCGCCGACCGAGAGCCCACCGATGGCGTAACCATCGAAATCGATGTCCTGCAAACCGCGCGCCGATTCCGTGCGTAGCGCCTCATGCATACCGCCTTGCACAATGCCGAACAATGCGTTGTCGTTACCTTCGTGGGCGCGCTTGCTGCGCTCGGCCCAGCGCAGCGAGAGGCGCATGGAATCCGCCGCGGCTTTTTCGTCCGCCGGATAAGGCGTGCACTCGTCGAAGATCATCGCGATGTCGGAATTGAGCACGCGTTGAATATGCATCGATTCCTCGGGGGTCAGCATGAGCTTGTCGCCATTGATGGGTGATTGGAAGCACACACCCTCCTCGGAGATTTTTCTTAAGTCCCCAAGACTCCACACCTGAAATCCGCCGGAGTCGGTCAGAATCGGGCCATCCCATCCCATGAAGCGATGCAAGCCGCCATGCCTCCCGATAACGTCCAATCCCGGCCTCAGCCACAGATGAAAAGTATTGCCGAGCACGATTTGGGCGCCGATTTCATTGAGCTCCAACGGACTCATAGCCTTCACCACGCCATAGGTGCCAACCGGCATGAACACCGGTGTTTCGACCGTTCCGTGGGCGAGCGCAAGACGGCCGCAGCGCGCGGCGCCGTCCGTTGCAGTTAAGTCAAATTTCATGGCGCGGATGCTAACACACGGGAATGACAGAGCAGGGGGGCGGCGTTAACTTGCCCTATCAATCAACATTGCATCCCCATAACTAAAAAACCGGTAGCGATCTTTGATCGCAAACGCATACGCACGGCGAATATTCTCAATGCCGCCTAATGCCGAAACGAGCATCAATAGCGTCGATTTCGGCAAGTGGAAATTGGTGATCAAGCGTTCGACGACATTAAAGCCGAACCCCGGCAGGATGAAAATATTGGTCTCGCCATAGCCGCTCTGCAGCGGGCCATTGACCGCGGCGCCCTCCAGCGCGCGCAACGTCGTCGTCCCCACCGCTGTGACGCGCCCAGACTGCGCGCGGGCCCGATCGATCGCATCCACAGTTTCCTTCGGCACGTGATACCACTCGCTGTGCATGACGTGATCGGACAGGTTCTCGACTCTTACCGGCTGAAACGTTCCCGCGCCAACATGCAGTGTGACATAGGCGGTCTGCACCCCTTTCGCTTGTAAAGCGTCGATCAACTTTTCATCGAAATGCAATCCCGCGGTCGGCGCAGCGACGGCGCCCGGTTCCTTCGCGAATACCGTTTGGTAACGCCGCTCATCGTTCGCGTCCGGTGCGTGCTTGATGTAAGGCGGTAAAGGCACCGCGCCGTATCGTTCCAACAGGTCCAGCACGCCATCGGTGGCTGCAAATCGAAGATGGAACAATTCGCCACGCCGTTCCAACATCGTGACATGCAACTCGCCCGCCAACAGCATTTCGCCGCCGGGCTGCGGCGCTTTGCTGGCGCGCACGTGGGCGAGGACATGATGGTCATTCAGCACCCTCTCGACCAACACATCCACCGCCCCGCCGCTCACCTTGCGACCTGTAAGCCGCGCCTTGATTACCCGCGTGTTGTTGAACACTAACAAATCACCGTCACGAAAATAACCCGGCAGATCGGCGAAACGGCCTTGGCTGAGCGTTCCGGTGTTACCATCGAGATGCAGCAATCGGCTCGCAACCCGCTCTGGGAGCGGATGTTGTGCAATCAGTTCCGGTGGTAATTGGTAATCGAAATCCGCGGTTCGCATGCGCCGAATCATATCACTCGCGCCCATCGGCCGAAGTTGCCCATAAGGGCTGTTTCGCGGATAATGCGATGCGCAGCCGGGATGGCGGAATTGGTAGACGCACGGGACTCAAAATCCCGCGGTGGTGACACCATGGGGGTTCGATTCCCCCTCCCGGCACCAAATAATTTTTGGTGGCGGGAAGTGACGTGCCTGCGCACGTCACGTGGGGGAATCGAAAGGCGTCCGCTTGCAAGCGGCGCCGGGGTCGCGGAACGTGACCGATTCCCCCCGGCGCCAAGCGAAGCGAAAACGACGGTGATCCTTACGCAATAGGAAAAACCCCTTTGGATCCCCAAGACCTCTCAAAATTTCGCATCGACCGCAAACCCGTAGCGGCAAACGTCAAACGCAGGCGCTGGACGCGTCAGTTAGTTTACGCAGTCGTCCTCGGCGCCATCGCCGTCGCCGCATTCCTTTTTTATCAGAGAGCGCTAAGCGTGATCGCGGTGGAAGCAACCAACGTCGTTAGCGCCTATCCGTCGCAGGGCTTCACTGCGCTGAACGCCACGGGCTACGTCGTGGCGCAACGCAAAGCCGCCGTGGCATCGAAAGCTACCGGCCGGCTTGAATGGCTAGGGGTGCAGGAAGGCAGCCGCGTGAAAGCGAACGAAGTCATTGCACGCTTGGAAAGCAACGATGTTCTAGCCAGCCAAGACCAGGCGGCGGCGGGCGTCAACGTCGCGCGCGCCAACTTGGAACAAGGCATGGCGGAATTGCGCGATGCCAACGCATCGCTGCGACGGTCTCGGGAACTGATCGAGAAAAAATACATTTCCGCATCGTCGCACGATGCGGTCGTCGCGCGGGCGGAAAAAGCGAAGGCTTCCATCGCCAGCTTGAAAGCCGCCATCGTTGCCGCCCAAGCCAACCTCAAGGTCGCCGCGGTCGGCGTCGATCAAACCGTGATCCGTGCGCCGTTCGATGGTGTGGTG
>JALYOK010000292.1 GCA_030856925.1 Pseudomonadota bacterium | reverse complement strand
TTGCTTGTGCGAGACGCCGATGCCACCGCGGGCTTCAGCTATAGCGTCACTTACCTCGCCGAGCGGATCGCGGCAATCTGCCGTGGCCACTTTCGGCAGCGTTTTCATTTTCGGTCACTCATGCAATGGAAGGTTTTGTTTACCGAACGAGGCTTCGCAATCGAAACGATGCCGATGAGCGAAGGTACGCCCTTTGCGAATGTACTTTGGGTGGCACGCCAGTTTCACTGACGACTAACCAAAACGAATTAATGCGGTAGCGCCCTTCGAACGCTTTAATCGGAGGCGGGAATGACGGATAATGCTGTTATCACCAATCGTTAGCGTTCGTCGTAGGTGATCGAAAGTAACCTTGCCAGCCGCCGCGTAGATACTGGCTCGCGGCGATGCATGCTCTGTAAGCCGCACTGGTACTGGGTAGCCTAGGGCCATTGCCTCTCCAGGCAGGAGATGGAATTCCCTGATTAAGTCCGTCGCGTTTGCGCGGGATTGAATCATGAATTCCTTAATAGTTTGAAAGGAAGAATATGAGCGCCGTTCCCATCAGTGTCAATTCCGCTGTCGACGAAATCCGTGTATTGCTGGGCGAGCGCCTATCCACCAGCGCGGGAGTGCGCGACCATCACAGCAAGGACGAATCCTGGCATCATCCGCATCGGCCCGATGCGGTGGCGTTTCCGAATTCTACGGAAGAGGTCGCCGACATCGTGCGCATTTGCGCGCGCCATCGTACACCCGTCGTTGCGTACGGAACAGGCACATCGCTGGAAGGCGCGGTGATCCCGGAGCATGGAGGCGTGGTCATCGATCTCGCTAATATGAATCAAGTGTTAAAGGTAAACGTCGACGACCTCGACGTCACCGTTCAAGCGCGGGTCACGCGCAAGCAACTCAACGAACACCTACGCGATACGGGCCTGTTCTTCCCCATCGATCCCGGCGCTGATGCCTCGATCGGCGGCATGGCCGCGACGCGCGCCTCAGGCACCAATGCAGTGCGGTACGGCACTATGCGCGAGAACGTGTTGGCGCTCATCGTGGTGTTGGCCGACGGCCGCATCATCCGCACCTCGCGCCGTGCGCGAAAATCCTCCGCGGGTTACGACCTTACGCGCTTGTTTGTCGGCTCTGAAGGGACGTTGGGCATCATCACCGAAGTGACGCTACGCATCTACGGTATTCCCGAAGCAATGGCGGCGGCGGTGTGTTCCTTCGATTCGCTGCAAGGTGCGATCGACACGGTGATTCAGACCATCCAGCTTGGCATCCCCGTTGCGCGCATCGAGTTGCTCGACGATATTCAAATGGATTCTGTGAACAAGTTTTCCAAGCTCAACTATCCGGTGAAAGACACGCTGTTCGTCGAGTTCCACGGCACGCAAGCCGCGGTAAAGGAGCAAGCGGAAATGGTGCAAGCCATCGCTCAAGAAAATTCGGGCGGCGAATTTAAATGGGCCACCAAGCAAGAAGAGCGTACCCACTTATGGCAGGCACGCCACGATGTGACCTATGCCAACAAAGCACTGCGCCCCGGCTGCGAGATTTGGGCGACGGATGTGTGCGTGCCGATTTCGCGTCTGGCCGAATGCATTATGGAAACCAAGAACGACCTGAAGGAAAGCTTCCTAATCGCGCCGCTGGTCGGCCACGTGGGCGATGGCAATTTCCACTTGGGATTCTTGATCAACCGCAACGATCCGAAAGAAATCGCCGAAGCGGAACGCCTGAACGATCGTTTGGTCCTGCGCGCGCTCGCCATGGACGGCACCTGCACCGGCGAACACGGCATTGGCCTCGGCAAAATGAAATTCCTCACGGCGGAACACGGCGAGGCGGTCAGCGTGATGCGCCAGGTGAAACAGGCGCTGGACCCGCTAAATATAATGAATCCGGGGAAGATATTTCCCTAAGGTTTCGCAAAAAACCCGTTGTCATTCCCGCGCAATAGCGTGATGGCGATGATTACGCAGTATGGGCAGCGCGCCGTGGTATTTGGATGCGAAAATCAGTAATCTCAAGGCCGCGGGTTTGCCGGCGGCGTCGGTTGTGCGCATGAAACTGTTCACGCTGGATAATAAATTTGTCTTAGAAAAGCCGGGCGATTGAACAAGGCCGATCAAGGTCACGTTGAGCAGAGTTTGGCGTCACTATTTCCATCTTGATATCAAATCGAGTGGTGTTTTCATGGCCCTTTCGCGGGAGCCTCATCAATATTGGTTCTTGCGGCATGACCGGCTGCGAGCCAATATCCACGCGGCTCATGGCGCGGGCATAGTCGCTCCGGGACGTGCGTGCCCAGCCTGGCTATGATA
>JALYOK010000322.1 GCA_030856925.1 Pseudomonadota bacterium | reverse complement strand
GCTCTGATCAAGTCCCTCGCGACCGCGAGGGACTTGATCAGAGCCTCCCTGGGTGATTGGTTCGGTATGGACGGTTTGCAGCCCGTATTTTAGCGATCAGCCTTAATAAAGCGAAAGTGGCGGAATTGGTAGACGCACTGGATTTAGGTTCCAGCGCCGTAAGGTGTGTGGGTTCGAGTCCCTCCTTTCGCACCAATGAGTTTTCTAGGAACACATAAAATGCAAACAGAAGTGCAGCAACAACGCCCGCTCGAACGTAAGCTGGATTTTTCTTTCCCGACCACTGAAATTGAAACGCAAGTCGAAACCCGGCTAAAGCAAATTGCGCGCACCGCTAAGTTCCATGGTTTTCGCCCGGGCAAAGTACCGATGAAAATCGTCGCTCAACAGTATGGCGGCAAAGTACGGCAAGAGGTGATGTCCGATTCGCTGCAGCGCTCGTTCGCGGACAAAGTGAAACAGCAAAATATTCGCATCGCGGGTTATCCGCGCTTCGAGCCGAAGGAAAATGCCGCCAACGACGATAGTTTCCAATTTACGGCGGTCTACGAAATCTATCCGGATGTGGTGCTCGGCAGTGTCGCCGACAAGACGATCAAGCGGCCGATCGCGCCTATCGGCGAGGCGGAGATCGACAAGACCATTCAGGTGTTGCGTAAACAGCGGGTGCATTTTCACCCCGTCACTCGGGCGGCGCAAAACGGCGATCAAGTGGACATCGACTACGACGGTCAACTCGATGGCGCGCGCTTCGAGGGCGGCCAAGCAAAAGGCGCGCTAGTGGTATTGGGCGAGGGCCGGCTGCATGCCGATTTCGAGACCAGCTTAAGCGGCATGAACGTGGGCGAAAGCAAAACTTTCGACGTTACTTTTCCGTCGGATTATCACGGGACGCAAGTGGCCGGCAAAACCGTCAGCTTCAGCGTAACCGTTAACAAAGTCAGCGAGCCTCATCTGCCCGAGTTGAATGAGGATTTCGCTAAAGCGATGGGTATCAAGAGCGGTCAACAGGACGAGCTGCGGGCCGACGTGCGGGCCAACCTCGAGCGCGAGATGAAGCGGCGCATACAGGCCAAAGTCAAAGAGCAAGTAATGCAATTGCTGCTCGATAGCTCGACATTGGAGGTCCCCCAGACATTGATCGAGATGGAAACCCGTCGCTTGCAGCAAAATGCCTTGCAAGATTTCCAGTCCCGCGGATTGGCCGGCAAGCACATGGCATTGCCGTTGGAATTGTTTACCGAGGCGGCCAAGCGCCGCGCGGCGTTGGGATTGATAATTTCCGAAGTGGTCAAGCAAAACAAACTGGAGCCGAAACCCGAGCAGGTGCGCGCTATAATCGAGGAGCATTCAAAAAGCTACGAACAGCCGGATGCGATGGTGCAGTGGTATTATCAAAAGCCAGAAATGCTGCAAGAAGTTCAGGCTGTTGTGATGGAGGACAATGTGGTGGCGTGGGCATCGAGCCAGGCGAAGTCAGAAGACGTCGCTACACCATTTGATGAATTAATGGGAACGACGAAATGACCGAGCGTCAAATGTTTGAACCGCAGGGCCTGGGCTTGATCCCCATGGTGATCGAGCAAAGCGGCCGCGGGGAACGGGCCTATGACATCTACTCGCGTTTGCTGAAAGAGCGGGTGGTGTTTCTGGTGGGGCCGGTCAACGACGCCATCGCGAATTTAGTGGTTGCCCAGTTCTTGTTTTTGGAATCCGAAAACCCCGACAAAGATATTAACCTTTACATCAATTCGCCGGGTGGTTCCGTGTCGTCGGGATTGGCGATTTACGACACCATGCAGTTTATCAAACCCGATGTGTCGACAACTTGTACAGGCATGGCGGCGTCGATGGGGTCATTTCTGTTGAGCGCCGGCGCCAAGGGAAAACGTTTTTGCCTGCCCAATTCTCGGGTCATGATCCACCAGCCGTCCGGCGGGTTTCAGGGCCAGGCCAGCGATATAGAAATTCACGCCAAAGAGATTTTGTACTTACGCAAACGGCTCAATCAGATTATGGCCAATCACACCGGCCAGCCGTTGGAGGTGATTGAACGAGATACAGAGCGGGATAATTTTATGAGCGCCGACGACGCAGTAAATTATGGCATCATAGACCGCGTACTGAGCAACCGAACGGAAGTATTGGGGCACGGGACTTCTGGTTAAGTCCGTCTCGAACCGCGAAGGATCTGTTCAGATCTTGTCGGTAAGGTCTTAGCAAGTAGAAAGGACTAACAGCAATGGGTGAAAAAGCAGGCGGCGAAAAACTTCTATATTGTTCTTTCTGCGGCAAGAGCCAGCACGAAGTCAAAAAGTTGATCGCGGGGCCATCCGTGTTCATATGCGATGAATGCATCGAGTTGTGCAATGACATCATACGCGAGGAAGTTCACACGGCAGAAGTTAAGAATGCCAAGGCGGACCTGCCGGCGCCGCAGGAAATTTGCGACATTCTGAATCAATATGTGATCGACCAAGTTCAGGCGAAGAAGATACTGTCGGTTGCGGTCTATAACCACTACAAGCGCCTAAAACAGTCGCCGAAGCAATCCGATGTCGAGGTGGCCAAGAGCAATATTCTGCTGATCGGTCCGACCGGGTCGGGCAAGACGTTGCTCGCCCAAACCCTGGCGCGGTTATTGAATGTGCCGTTTGTTATCGCGGATGCGACCACCTTAACAGAAGCCGGCTACGTCGGCGAGGATGTGGAAAACATTATCCAAAAACTGTTGCAGAAGTGCGACTACGATGTAGAGAAGGCTCAGCGCGGTATCGTCTACATCGACGAAATTGACAAGATTTCGCGCAAGTCCGATAACCCATCGATTACTCGCGATGTTTCTGGTGAGGGTGTGCAGCAGGCGCTGCTAAAACTCATCGAGGGCACCATCGCTTCGGTCCCGCCACAGGGCGGGCGCAAGCATCCGAATCAAGAGTTCGTGCAGGTCGATACGACCAACATTCTATTCATCTGCGGCGGCGCCTTCGGTGGACTAGAGCGGATTATCCGCAATCGCTCGGAAAAAGGCGGTATTGGTTTCCGCGCCACGGTGTCCAGCAAGGACGACCGTAAGGAAATCGGCGCCCTGTTGCGAGACGTCGAGCCGGAGGATTTGATCAAGTTTGGTTTGATCCCCGAATTCGTCGGCCGTTTGCCGGTGGTGGCAACGCTGGAAGAGTTAGACGAAAATGCCTTGATTCGCATACTCGTCGAACCCAAGAACGCACTCTCGCGCCAGTTCCACAAGCTGTTCGCGATGGAGGGCGTCGAACTGGAGTTTCGCGAGCCGGCGCTGAAAGCCATTGCCAAGAAAGCGTTGGCGCGCAAGACCGGGGCTCGAGGATTGCGTTCTATCATCGAACATTCTTTGCTGGACATTATGTTCGACCTGCCGTCCATGAGCAACGTGTCGAAGGTCGTGGTCGATGAAGCCACTATCACCGGCGATACCCCACCACTTCTAATATATGCCGATCAACCCAAAGTCGCCGGCGTCTGAATAGAAAAGGTAATCATGCAATTAGGGAACCTCTGATTAAGTCCCTCGCGGTCGCGCTGGACTTAATCAGAGGTTCCTTGCCTTACTCTGTCCGCCGATAACGCGGATGTCGCGTTATCGTGTTTTGCTCCCGGATTTCCTGCAGCTTGAAATTGGTTGTTCCGGCCGCATGTCTGAATAATCTAACGAAAGGTTAACACCAATGACCGTCCCCACACTCACCCCGCCCGCGCTGGTTCCGTTATTACCGCTGCGCGATGTGGTGGTTTTTCCGCACATGGTCATACCGTTATTTGTCGGCCGGCCGAAATCGATTCGTGCCCTCGAAATCGCCATGGAGGCGGGCAAGAATATCTTGTTGGTGGCGCAAAAATCCGCTGCCAACGATGATCCCGTCGGCAGCGACCTTTACGTCGTCGGCAGTATGGCGAGCATCCTGCAGATGCTTAAGTTGCCCGATGGCACGGTGAAGGTCCTGGTCGAAGGCACGCAGCGCGCAAAGCTCGCCGGTGTTCACGACGAGAAGACTCATCTATCGGCGGAAATCTCGCCGGTGGTGATCGGTCCACTGGGTGATCATGAATTAGAGGCGATGCGTCGAACCTTACTGACTCAGTTCGATCAATACGTCAAGCTCAATAAAAAGATTCCGCCGGAAGTATTGACGTCGTTCGCCGGAGTCGACGATCCGGGCCGTTTGGCGGATTCCATCACCGCGCACTTGCCGCTTAAGCTCGAACAGAAACAACAGATTCTAGAAATGTTCGAGGTCAGGAAGCGCCTAGAGCATTTGCTGTCGTTGCTTGAATCTGAAATCGATATTCTTCAGGTCGAAAAGCGCATTCGTGGCCGCGTTAAACGCCAGATGGAAAAAAGCCAGCGCGAGTATTATTTAAACGAGCAAGTAAAGGCCATCCAGAAGGAATTGGGCGACTCGGAAGAGGGCGCCGATCTCGACGAGTTGCAGAAAAAAATCATCGCAGCCCACATGTCGAAAGATGCCCGCACCAAGGCCGAGGGCGAGTTGAAGAAACTTCGTCTGATGTCACCCATGTCAGCGGAAGCGACCGTGGTGCGCAACTATATCGACATACTGGTTAACTTGCCGTGGAAGAAGAAAACCAAGGTCAGCGCCAATATCGAAGCCTCCGAAAAAGTATTGAACGAGGACCATTATGGCCTGGACAAGGTCAAAGAACGCATCCTCGAATACCTCGCGGTGCAGAGCCGGGTAGATCGAATGAAAGGCCCGATCCTCTGTTTGGTGGGTCCGCCCGGCGTCGGCAAGACTTCGCTCGGCCAGTCCATCGCTCGCGCCACCAACCGCAAGTTCGTGCGCATGTCTCTGGGCGGCGTGCGCGACGAAGCCGAAATACGCGGCCATCGGCGCACCTATATCGGGTCGATGCCCGGCAAGATCTTGCAAAATATGACCAAGGTCAGCGTGCGCAATCCGCTGTTCTTGCTCGACGAAGTCGATAAGCTGGGCATGGATTTTCGCGGAGATCCGTCCTCGGCCCTGCTCGAGGTGCTTGACCCGGAGCAAAATCATACCTTCATGGATCACTATGTTGAGGTCGAATACGATCTGTCGGATGTGATGTTTGTTGCGACGGCGAATACGCTGAATATTCCCGCGCCGTTGCTCGATCGCATGGAAGTCATCCGTTTGTCCGGCTACACGGAAGACGAAAAGATCAATATCGCCAAGCAATATTTGTTACCCAAGCAGATGAAGGCCAATGGTCTAAAGGCGGAAGAATTGGCCATGAACGACGCGGCGCTGCGGGACATCACCCGCTATTACACGCGCGAAGCCGGCGTGCGCAGTCTCGATCGGGAAATCGCCAAGATTTGCCGAAAAGTAGTGAAAGCATTGATGTCGAAGAAGAGTCCGGGCAAGGTTGCGCTGACGGCAAAGAACTTGGACAAGTACCTCGGTGTGCGTCGCTATACCTATGGCATCGCCGAAAAGCTGAACCAAGTGGGTCAAGTCACCGGACTGGCGTGGACCGAAGTCGGCGGCGAATTGCTTACCATCGAAGCGACCAAGCTTCCCGGCAAGGGTAAGATGACCACGACCGGAAAGCTTGGCGAGGTCATGCAGGAATCTATTGCCGCGGCGCTGACGGTGGTTCGTAGCCGCGCTCAGAAATTGGGCATAGCCGGCGACTTCTACGAAAAAACCGATATCCATATTCACTTGCCCGAGGGCGCAACGCCGAAGGACGGTCCGAGTGCGGGCATCGGTATTTGCACCGCGATCGTGTCGGTGTTGACCGGCATACCGGTGCGCGCCGACGTGGCGATGACGGGCGAGATTACGCTGCGCGGAGAGGTATTGCCGATCGGTGGACTGAAGGAAAAATTGCTCGCGGCTCATCGCGGTGGTGTTAAAACCGTGTTGATACCGGAAGAAAATACGAAGGACTTGGTCGAGATTCCGGATAACATCAAGAATCGATTGGACATCCATCCCGTGAAGTGGATCGATCAAGTGTTGGAAATGGCGTTGGAAACCAAACCTCAACCGCTTGCGGATAAAGAAGAGGTAGTGACGGCGGTCCCCGCAAAGGCTGACGACGCCGGCACGGCATTGCTCAAGCACTGATATTTGCAGCAAACGTTTTAATAATTTGTGGCCAAATAAAAAAGCGCGGCGCTCTCCGCGCTTTTTTGTGTCCGGAGGTTGCAAAGATCATCGGCATACGGAGAAGCGCGCCAATTCTGGGGTTGCGGACAGTTAATAATTCACTTAAAGCCCTTGACACCTGCTTTTGCTGCTTGCTATAAAGCTTTGTCCAGGAACATTCCTGTACTCGACTCGGAAAACAGAAAGGGGACATACATGAATAAGCAAGAGCTCATCGATCACATCGCGAAATCCGCAGATATCTCAAAAGCCGCTGCAGGCCGTGCACTGGACAGCGCTATCGGGGCCATTAAAACGTCGATGAAAAAAGGCGGTATGGTGACCTTAGTAGGATTCGGGACGTTTTACGTAGGTAAGCGTGCGGCCCGCAGCGGTCGAAATCCGCGCACCGGCGCCACGATAAAAATCAAATCGGCCAAAGTTCCGAAGTTCCGCGCTGGAAAAGCCCTTAAGGATGCAGTAAACTAGTAGACTTTGGGTGCTTAGCTCAGCTGGTAGAGCGTCGCCCTTACAAGGCGAATGTCGGCGGTTCGATCCCGTCAGCACCCACCAGAAATGTCGTGATGTAGTCCATTTCTATTTCGAAAACGGAGTGAGTTAGGGCGGGTCGGAAAAGGAAACAAAAATGTTCGCAGCGTTTTAAATTTCCCCGCCGTAGCAGTCTTGTGTTTCGAAATAGAAATGGAATTTGGAGTGGTAGTTCAGTTGGTTAGAATACCGGCCTGTCACGCCGGGGGTCGCGGGTTCGAGTCCCGTCCACTCCGCCAGACAGAAAGGGCGAACGGGAGTTCGCCCTTTTGTATTTGAGCGATCCGATTTGGCGGTTTGACAGCCGGGAAATCCGCACAATTGACTTCCCGATCACGTCCCTCTGATCCCACGATGAATGGAGTTTCCGCGTATAATCGCGCGATCGTTTTGATTTAAACCGCACAAAGATTACAACATGTTCGATTCCATCCGTGAAGGTAAAGCGGGTAAGCTCTTTACCTACATTATTTTCGGACTTATCATCGTCAGCTTTTCGCTTTGGGGAGTGGAGTCCTATGTCAATAACATCGGCCGCAGTTCGGGTGTAGCCAAAGTTGACGGTCGCAACATTAGCCAAGAAGAGTTCAACGTCGCGTTTCGCAATCAAATGGATCAGATGCGCGAGATGCTCGGACAGAATTACGACCCGGCTTTGATTGATAATCCGCAGGCCCGAGCGAACGTTCTCGCCGGCATGGTGAATCGGCAACTACTCGCGGATGCGGCGCGAAAAGTAGGGCTGGTAGTGACTGACGAACAACTGTATAAAATTATCGAACAGATTCCCGCTTTCAGGGAAAACGACAAGTTTTCCCCGACCCGTTTTCAGACTTATGCGCGCAACCGCGGTATGACCGGCGTCATGATCGAAGAGCAGATACGCCAAGACAACCTGTTGCAGCAAATGCGCGACGCGATTACGACGACGGCGATCGTTCCGAAATTTCAAGTGGCGGGTTTCGTCAAACTAAGCGAACAACAGCGTGAGGTGAGTCAGGCGATCATCGCACCGAGCATGTTCGCGGATCAAGCGAAGGTGGACGAGAAAGCGGCTAAAGCCTACTACGACGAAAATCCGAATGAGTTCAAAAATCCTGAGCAAGTGAAAGTCGAATACGTCATTTTGTCCTCGGAAAAATTCGCGGCGGAGCAAGTCGTAACCGATGACGAAGCGATGAAGTTTTATGACGAGCGCCTTGCTAAAGGCGAGTTCAAAAAGAAGAGCAACGAGACGCTCGAAGAAAAGAAAGCGGCAGCAGGTAAAGCGCAGGACGTCTTGAAAGAAGTCAACGCGAATCCGGCAAATTTCGCCGAACTGGCGAAAAAGTATTCGCAAGATGCGGGCTCGGCGGCGCAGGGTGGCGACCTCGGATATTTCGGCAAAGGAGCGATGGTCAAGCCGTTCGAGGACGCAGTGTACTCGATGGAAGTCGAAGAGATTCGCGGTCCGGTGGAGTCGGCGTTTGGCTATCACATTATCAAGCTCACCGGGATCAAAGGCGCCGAGCGCCAAGCGAGCCATATCTTGATTGCTTTCGATGAGAAAACCCAGAGTTTCGCGGAAGTAAAAGACAGCCTCATCAGCGAGCAAAAAAAACAAAAAGCAAACAAGAAATATCTCGAAGCCGCCGCCGCATTCAACGACATGGTGTACGAACAATCGGACAGCCTCAAGCCCGTCGTCGATGCCTTCAAGTTGACGATTCAGCAAAGCGAATTCATCCCAAGGACGGGAGTGGGCGCCAATCCACTGTTCACCAGTAAGAAATTTTTGGACGCGATTTTCTCCGATGAGGTATTGAAAAGTAAGCGCAATACCGAAGCGATCGAAGTGGCGCCCAATACGCTGATCGCCGCTCGGGTGCTCGAATACAAGCCAAGTTCCACGAAGCCGTTCAGCGAATCGAGAGCGGGCATTTTGGAAAAACTGAAACAGAAAAAAGCGCTAGAGTTAGCAACAGCTCAGGCTAAGACAACTCTTGACCTGTTGAATCAGGGCAAGAACGCACCCGGCTTAAACTGGTCACCCGCAAAACTTCTCGGCAGGCAAAATCCCGGTGATGTCCCTGGAGATATCGTCGCGGCCGTGTTCAAGGCGGACGTCAAAAAGCTCCCGGCCTTCGTGGGTAGCGAAGGCCCGGCCTGGTATACGCTCATTAAGATAAGCAAGGTCCTCGACGCGCCGCCGGTGGACGACGCCAAGCACAACGCGATCGCGCCGCGTCTTGCGCAGGCACAG
>JALYOK010000263.1 GCA_030856925.1 Pseudomonadota bacterium | reverse complement strand
AGCTTCCCTCGGCCTTAGAATTCGTTGAAGTGTCCGCAACCGCCATGTTGGTCGAGACAGAGCGCGGATCCCGTTTCTCCCAACGCCCGCTCGCCTGCGCTAGATAAAATTCACTGACCACTCGATTAAACGCATCGGGTTCCTCGATGTTCAACGTATGCCCCGTGCGCGGCAACACGACCAATGCCGACGTCATGATCTGACGCTTGAGAAACAACGACGCTTCCAAACAAGGCTCGTCTTCATCACCCGTTACGATCAAGGTCGGCACATCTATTTTCTCGATCGACTCTTTCAGTTCCCACAGCGAAGGCCGCTGCGCTTGCACGCCGCGCATGGTTAACGCAGATCCCTGCGCCGAGTGCTGCGCCAGTTGATCGGCGAATTCTCGCCACCCGCGCGGATCTTTGTTTTGCAGTTGGACGCGCGCGGGGCCGAGCGCGTATTGGTCCGACAAATACTTGCCGCCATGCTGCTCGATGTTCTGCGCCACGGTTTCCGATTCACTGCGAAAGCGCGCTTTTTGCGTCGGCTCGGAGCCGTAGCCACACCCGGCGATGACCAAAGACAGCGTGCGGTGGGAATAAGCGATGCCTACGTGCACCGTGGCGAACCCACCCATCGACAGCCCAACGATATGCGCTTTGTCTATGCCCAAATGATCCATCACCGCGATCACATCGTCGCGTGCGTGTTGCTGAGAATAGGCGGTCGGATCTGCGGGCACGTCCGACGGCGGATAACCGCGCGCGTTGAATGCGACACACCGATAGTAGCGCGAAAAAAATCGCACCTGCGGTTCCCAACTGCGATAGTCGCCGGCGAATTCGTGTACGAACACGATGGGCGTGCCGGAGCCGGTTTCTTGGAAATAAAGTTTTACTGCATCGCGGGTCGTTGCGTAGTTCATCGATTATTTCCAGTAGCTGGGAATTTGCTCGACCGGTTTTTCGATCACGTCTTCCAACCAGAATTTCGCGCGTTCGCGATGTTTTTGTTGCGACACCGAGTCGTTACGTTTCTTGGCGAATACGTAACCGGCTTCATTGTCCAGCGCGACCAATATCAACCGCTCATAGATAAATTGCCGTTCGCGATCGTTGTTCGCTTGCAATTTGCTATCTTTCGCGAGGTCGCGCCGAAAGCGCTTGGTCAACGCTTCCATCTGCGCTCGGTCCGGTCCCTTTCCCTGAGAATAAACGTTGTAGGTCAGCGCAACGAAAAACGCATAGGATCGCGCGATATCGTTCAATTCCCAGCCACGTTTGATGGCATGACCCTTATATTTTTCCAGATAAGCGATCGCTTTTTGTTGACTTTTGTCGGCCTCGTTTTGATTTTTTTCTTGGCTGGCGTACCAGGCAGGCGCGACGTAACCGGCAACCGGTGTGAAGGTCGTTGAACAACCGGCGGGCGTTTTGTCGCAGGTTTGTTTGCGCGCCGCGGCGCCGCTTGCAGCGGGCGCGGGCGGTCGCTTCGCTTTAGCGGGCGCCGCGGGTTTCGCTCGCTTCTTGTCCGGGTCGTCCATTTTGACCTGGGCAATGCTGGAAGTGAGCCCGAGACCGAAAAATATCATTCCCAAAAAAATAAGGACTAGCCGCGAAGTTTGGTGCATTAGTCGTATTTCTTTAGAAATCACAGTGCCAAAATTAATAAGTGACGCAAAGTTTAACTCTCCTCCCCCTTCGAGAGCCTGCCCTGAGCCAGTCGAAGGGGGAGGATTAAGGTGGGATGGGTCTATGCGATTCCGAGAAATCAGACCCATCTCCCTCCCACCCTCCCCCTTGAAGGGGGAGGATTAGATCCTCAGGTGCCGCGGAAGCGCGGCGCGCGTTTTTCCAAGAACGCGCTGCGGCCTTCCGCATAGTCCTGGCTTTTGAAGCAAGCTTCGTACAGTGCTTCGACCTTCGGCAGGTCGCGCTCAGCGCTTGCCCGCGAGACTTCGCGCATCGCGAATTTCGCCGCGGCTAAAGTCATGGGCGCATTGGCTGCGATTTCATCGCAATAATCGCCGAATCCTTGATCGAACGCTTGCCTTGGAAACACGCGATTCACCACGCCCATTTCCTTCGCCTCCGAGGCATTCAGCTTGCGCGCCGAGAAGAACAGATCGCAGGCATCGCTCGCGCCGATTATCTGCACCATACGTTCGATGCCGCCGAATTCGTAGCCCAGCCCAAGCTTGCCGGCCGGCATCAGAAAAACTGCCTCGTCGGAACAAAACCTTAGATCGCAGTCCAATGCCAATGCTAAGCCGCCGCCGACGCAGGCGCCGCGTATCTTGGCGAGCAACGGCTTGGGAAAATCCAGCAGCGCGACGGTGGCGAGTTTGAGGGTCTCGTTGTACCGGTTCAGCGCTTCGCCTTGGCTGCGGTGCTCGGCGAATTGAGAAATGTCCGCGCCCGCCGCGAAATGTTCGCCTTCGCCTGTTAGAACGACGAGACGAATCTCCTTATCGTCGGCGAATGCGCGGAGCAACGATGGAAAGCTACACCACATGTCCAAGGTTAGAGCGTTGCGTTTCGCGGGATTGGAGATGACAATCCAACCGACCGAGCCTTCCTTGCGAGCGATGAGTTGGGCGGAGTGTGCCGGGGCGTTCATAGGACGATTTTGCGTTCTCGCAGTTCGATGATTTCCGCCTCAGTGTATCCCAACTCGGTCAGGATCGCGGCGCTATCTTGGCCGAGTTCCGGCGTCGCGGCCCGCATGGTCGCCGGTGTGCGCGAGAGCTTTACCGGCTGGGTCACCAAATTAATCGTTCCCAGTTTGGCGTGTTCGACACTCGCCGAGCACTGCAGATGCTGCACCTGCGGATCGGCGAAGACTTGATCCATGGTATAGATCGGCCCACACGGAACCCCGGCCGCATTGAGCCGCGCGACCAGCTCGCCACTCGTGTAAGCGGCGCTGGCTTTGTTGATCTCGGCATTGAGTGCGACGCGATAGTCGGAACGCTTGGCTTCTGAATCGAAACGCGGATCGTTAAGTAACTCTCTGCGATCGATTGCTTGGCACAAACGCTGCCAATTCCCGTCGCCCGATGCGGCGATGTTGATGTGGCCATCCATGGTCTGGTAGACGGAAGTCGGCATGCTGGTGGGATGATCGTTGCCCGCTTGTTGCGGCACTTCGCCGGACATCAAATAGCGCGCCGCTTGAAAATCGAGCATCGCGATTTGCGAGTGCAGCAGCGAGGTTTGCACCCACTGCCCTTCGCCCGAGGTCTCGCGTTCCATAAGCGCGATTAGGATGCCGAGTGCAGCATAAAGTCCGGCGCTGGAATCGGCGACAGCAATGCCGGCGCGCACCGGGCCTTGCCCCGGTAAGCCGGTAATGGCCATCAGCCCGCCCATGCCTTGGGCGATCTGATCGAAGCCGGGCCGGGTGGCGTAGGGACCCTCTTCGCCGAAG
>JALYOK010000248.1 GCA_030856925.1 Pseudomonadota bacterium | reverse complement strand
ATCGTAGGTTTTCCCGCTTGCAGCAGTTCCTTGACCCGGTTGATCGAAGTTAGCTCTTGGGCACATACTTGGGGTGTTGGTCCAATTACCAGGCAAACCGTTACGATAGTTACGAATAGACTAAACGCCCACTTGTATTGCTTGTCCATATAACCTCCTAGTTATGTCTCAGTTACCTTGGATCAATGATGCATAGAACCCAAGGTAGCAATCACTATCGTGAGCAAGCCGATAATGAGATTCATCCCTACCAGCATCCGCACTTGAATCAGCGCCTTGCCCGCCGCCGGCCACTCGCGCCCTGCCACATAGCGCTTTAGACGCGCGTAGCCGGCGAAATAGATGTGACCGAAGATCAGCATCATGATCACGCCCAATGCGAACATGGTATGAATCGGCCACCTCACTTTGGCGAATCCGCCGAGCATCATGATCATGCCGAGGCCGCTGACCAGGATAAGCAATACGGCGACCCACACCCAAGACAGGAATCGCCTGAGCACGCCATTCCACAATATCAACCGTTCCGGTGTTTCCAGCAGCTCAACCGAGGCGGGGCGCAGCGCCATATAGGCGAAGAACATGCCACCAACCCACACGGTGACGCCAAGCACATGGGCCATTAGTAACGATTTCATTACGCGATCTCCAAGAATTGATATTGAACGGAACTTACCAGCAGCGCTCGAACCGGTGCGAACGTGCGGCGATGTTGGATGCACGGCCCGTGCCGATTCAGTGCAAGCAAGTGTTCCGACGTTGAATAACCCTTATGGCCGGCAAAGCCGTATGCGGGAAATTTTTCGTGCAGAGCAATCATTTCCGCATCGCGCGCGGTCTTCGCCAAGATCGATGCGGCGGAAATCGCGTCGATTTTGTTGTCGCCCTGCACGATGGCGGCAGCTCGAATATTCACGACCGGACAATGGACGCCATCCACCACGATCAATTCGGGAACGATACGCAATGCCAATACAGCCCGCCGCATTGCCAACAATGACGCCCGCAGAATATTGTATCGATCGATTTCTGCCGCGCTGGCGCGCGCGATTGCCCACGCTTTTGCGCGAGATTTGATCTCGATCGCCAAGCGATTCCGCTCCGCCTCGCTCAATGTTTTCGAATCGGCTAAGCCTTCGATCGCATCCCCGTTGTCGAGAATGACCGCCGCCGCATACACCGGCCCAGCCAGCGGCCCGCGTCCCGCCTCATCGACTCCGCAGAGCAACGCACAAGTGAGCCACTCGTTCTGGACCTCATAGAAGTACACCGCGCGCTTCGTGATTTGTTTCTTCATTCAGCGGCCACGCATGAACATGCGGTCGAGATCGTCGATGCTCATCTGAAACCACGTAGGCCGGCCATGGTTGCACTGGTCGGCGCGATCGATGCGTTCCATGTCGCGCAGCAGGGCGTTCATCTCCGGCACGGTCAACAGACGATTGGCGCGCACAGCACCGTGGCACGCCATGGTCGAGAGCAATTCGTTGCGCCGCTGCGTCAACGTTCGCGAGGCGCCGAATTCCCGCAACTCGGCCAGTACGCTTCTTGCCAGCTCCGCTGCGTCGGCATCTTTCAGCAAAGCGGGAACCGACCTCACCGCCAGCGCCGTGGGCGACAAAACGCTGACTTCCAGACCGAACTCACGCAATTTGTCCTGCTGCTCGCCCGCCGTGGCAACATCCAGGCTATCGGCGCTGAAGGTCACCGGGATGAGCAACGGCTGCGAGGCAAGTCCAGCCCCATTCGTGGCGGTCTTCAGTTGCTCGTACATAACCCGTTCGTGAGCTGCGTGCATGTCGACGAGCACTAATCCGTGTTGGTTCTGGGCGAGGATATAAATGCCGCTGAGTTGCGCGAGTGCGAATCCGAGTTCCGGTAAAGCGTCGACCGATCCCGATTGAATCACACCGGGATGGCCAGAGCTTTCTCGAATTCCGGAGCACAAGGTTTGGTAAAACGTCGCCGGCTCTGATACTTGCAATTCGCCTTGGTACGGCGGGCTATATTGCTGACGCGAATATTCAACCTGAGCAAACGCCGGCGGCTGCGCTACCGGCTCGATGCCCGGCGCGCGCGGCCGCGCCAGCGCCTGCTCCAGCGCATGAAGCACAAAGCGATAAATCGCCTGGCTATCGCGAAAACGCACTTCGGTTTTCGCCGGGTGGACGTTTACGTCCACCAGCGCCGGATCAAGCGTTACAAACAGCACATAGGCCGGATGGCGGTCGTGATGCAAGACATCTTGATAAGCTTGACGTATTGCGTGGCTCAGCAATTTGTCGCGCACATAGCGACCGTTGACGAATAGATACTGAGCATCACGACCGCTGCGATGGTAACTCGGCATCGCTGCGAGGCCCGTTAATTGCAAACCGCCCGCCTCGACCCGAACCGCGACAGATTGCCCATAAAATTCCTTCCCGAGCATAGCCATCACGCGGGTATCGGCTTGGTCGCGAACATCGGGCAACTGGCTGATCTGACGGCCATTGTGCGTCAACGTGAAAGAGAGGTCGGGTCGGCCCAGCGCCAATCGTTTGAACACTTGTTCGCAGTGTCCAAACTCGGTCAATTCCGTCTTGAGAAACTTGCGCCGCGCCGGCGTATTGAAATACAAATCTTCCACGTCTACCGTGGCGCCGACGGCGTGGGCCGCCGGAGTAGGATGGCTCGGATCGTTACCGGTCGTCTCGACTCGCCAGCCATGCGTGGCCGTTTGCGCGCGGCTGGTCAACGATACTTTCGCGACCGACGCGATGCTCGCCAACGCTTCGCCGCGAAAACCGAGGCTGGCGACGCGCTCCAGATCGTCGAGGGAAGCAATCTTGCTGGTGGCGTGGCGCGACAGCGCAAGGGCAAGATCGTCGCGTTCGATGCCAACGCCGTCGTCGGTCACGCTGATGCGTTTGATGCCGCCTTGCACCAGTTGCACATGAATCGCCGTCGAACCGGCGTCAAGGCTGTTCTCCATCAACTCTTTCAGCGCCGAGGCGGGACGCTCCACCACCTCACCTGCGGCGATCTGGCTGACGAGAATATCAGGAAGAAGATGTATGCGACCCATGGGTAGGCCACATTATAACGGGCCACACAGCGTACTTAACGAAACAACCTGTCGAAATTCCTCGCTCGCGATGTTTCACCACACCTGCCCGAAACGCTAGTATCCATGCGCCTCTCATGGCATGCATTGCCACGGGGCAAGCGGGAAGCGGTTGGTGGCGAGGTTAGATCTGGCACTTGGTCAATCGCCAGACGATAAACCCACCCTAAATTCAACTTCGGCATCGCATCAAGCCCTGCGATCGCGTTTCGTCGATTTCGAATCCATAGGTTGATCAGCGCGAGCCTGCTGCTCATTGTGCTCGCGGTCGCATTTTTAGCGATTAATTTTTCCTTGGGCGCGCGCGAAATAACGCTATCGAAGTCAGCGCCTCGACCTTATCATTACCGATATCAAAATCGGCCGCTTGGTCGATGGTAAAGGAGATGCTGATGAAGAGGATTCTTGGTGTTCACAATGCGCCCAAAAGCCATTGGGTAGGCGACGGATTTCCGGTGCGTTCGATGTTCAGCTATGACAGTCACGGCGCCCAACTAAGTCCATTTCTACTGCTGGATTATGCCGGACCGGCGACTTTCACGTCGGCGGCTAAGCCTCGTGGCGTCGGCGAACATCCGCACCGCGGGTTTGAGACGGTGACCATCGTATACGAGGGCGAAGTCGAGCACCGCGACTCGACCGGGAGCGGCGGACGCATCGGCCCGGGTGACGTGCAATGGATGACCGCCGCCTCCGGCATACTGCATGACGAATTTCATTCGCAGGAGTTCACGCGCGCCGGCGGTACGCTGGAGATGGTGCAGTTATGGGTCAATCTGCCGGCTAAGGACAAGATGGCTGCGCCCGGCTACCAAACCCTGTTGAATAATGACATCCCAGCAGTCGATTTGCCGGACGGCGCCGGTAAGGTCCGCGTGATCGCCGGCGAATACGCCGGTCATCGCGGCCCAGCGCACACTTTCACGCCGATCGATGTATGGGACGTACGGCTGAATCAGGGCCACGCCACCGAGTTCGCGGCGCCCGAAGGCCGCACTCTGGCGCTGATCGTCCTCCGCGGCGCCGTGCTGGTGAACGGCAGCGAGGTCGCGCGCGAGGCGCAGTTGGTGACGTTCGATCGTGCCGGGGGCGCCGTGTCGCTGGAAGCCAACAACGACGCCACAGTGCTGCTGCTCAGCGGCGAGCCCATCGACGAGCCCATCGTCGGCTATGGGCCTTTCGTGATGAACAGCAAGCAGGAAATACAACAAGCGATCGCCGACTTTAACGGCGGCAAGTTCGGCCGGATGGCCCATTGACTCGCGCGGCTTCGGTCTGCCCGGACGGAGTTCGAGTAATTAACCCCGGCGGGGCGCACCGACAAAAAAGGGCTCCGCGGAGCCCTTTTAATGTCAATCGCGCGAAGCAATAATCAGTGCCGGATATC
>JALYOK010000225.1 GCA_030856925.1 Pseudomonadota bacterium | reverse complement strand
TGCTCAAGCAGGGCAAGATGAAATACCACGAGACAATGAGCGAAGGCATCGAGAGCGCGCCGAAGGCGTTCATCGGTATGCTCAAAGGCGAGAACTTCGGTAAGCAATTGGTAAGCCTGGCGTAGAGGAGCATCGCCAGGAGGCAATACTGGCAAGGCTCTCCGGGGATACCACGCCGGGAAGCAAGCTACGTGAGGCTTGTGGCTACGTCGTAGCTCGATAGTGTGGCGACACTCGGAGAGAATCAAAACATCGCGCCGCGCGCACTAATCGGCCACAACTGCTCGACGATGCCGTTTCGCACGCCGACATACCAATCGTGCATGTTCACCGTCGGATCGCAGTGACCTGGCGTTAGGCGAATCTTCTCGCCGAGCGCGAGTTTCGCCTCGCCATCTTTGATCAGCAACACGCCGTGTTCGTCGGACGCTCTTGCGTATTCGACACCGCGTAAATCCGCGACCAGCGGCATGCCGGAATCGACGCTCAGCGCTTTCAACCCCGCATCGACCACGGCGCGGTCTGCAGCCGGGCGGCTCATGACCGTCGTCCAGACGAATAGGCTTTGGCGAAAATCGGAAACCGGCGCGCCGTCTTCGCCGTGGTTGCGGCCATAGTCGGCGTCCATGAAGATGTACGAGCCCGGTTGGATTTCGTTGTACGCGTGGCTCGCCGCTTCGAATAAATAAGTTCCAGTGCCGGCGCCGGTGATGATAGGGCAATCGAGCCCTGCGCCTTGCAGGGCTTGCCGGGTGGCGATGGCATGCTCGGAAGCCGCATGGATACTGGCTCTCCGGGCAGCATGGTTACGCTGATGTTGCGCGGCGCCGTGATAAGCGTGTAATCCTGCGAAGCACAGATGTTTGCTTACGCTGATTTCTTTCGCCAGGGTAACTGCGGCGTCGCCCGGCGAAACACCACAGCGAAGCGTGCCGACGTCGATCTCGACGTACACATCGAGCTTGACGTTGAAGCGCGCGGCGACTGCTGCGAGATCACGCACGTTCTGCCCGTCGTCGACACAAACTCCGATCTTGGCGAGCTTGGCCAACGCCGAGAGCCGTTCTAATTTTTTCGCGCCGATGATCTCGTTGCTGACCAGCACATCTTTTACGCCACCGTAGACCAACGCTTCCGCCTCGCTGACTTTTTGACAGCAGACGCCAATGGCGCCGAATTCAATTTGTTTCAAGGCGATGATAGGGCACTTGTGGGTCTTGGCGTGGGGCCGCACGCGTACTGGTTTACCGATCAAGGATTCCGATAACCGACGCAGGTTGTATTCGAAGGCATCGAGATCGATTAGGAGCGCCGGTGTATCGACCGCGCTGAGCGGATCGCCGAGGTGGGCTGGAGGTCTCGTCATTCTTGGTTTCTAGGCGAAAGGAGTTTGAAGGTGCCGGTGGCTTTAGCGCAGATGTCATCACCCGCATCGCGCACTTCGCCTTCACAAAATACCAGCGACTTGCCGCAGCGCAGGGCGCGCCCTTCGGCGTGAACCCGTCCTGCTGCGGCCTTGAGGAAATTGACCTTGAGCTCGACCGTTATGGATCCGTTCGATCGCATATCGATGGAGCGCGCCGCCATTCCGAGGGTGAGGTCGAGCAAGGTCATCACCGCGCCGCCGTGAGCGACGCCCCAACTATTCATGAGTTCCGGTTTGATCTCGAGGGCGGTGCGGACGAATCCGTCACCCTGCTCCAGCGGTTCGATTCCGACATAGTCGCCGAATGGAATGTTCAGGCCGAAGATGCGTCCGGTCATTGTTAAACGAAAGGTCGATTGAGTGTCCTTCCCTTCAAGGGGAGGAACGTGGTGCGATTTGGATCGGGTGGAAAATTATACCGCCATGACCCCGCCATCCACGGCGAGGCACTGCCCCGTGATCTGCTGCGATGCGTCGGACGCGAACAACACGGCGGCGCCCTTCAAATCCTCCGGCCCGCCGACGCGGCCGAGCGGCACGCCCTTGGTCACTCCGTCGCCGAGAATCTCCAAAATACCCTTGGTCATTTTCGAGGGGAAAAATCCGGGGCAGATCGCGTTTACGGTGATGTTGTATTGTCCCCATTCCGCGGCGAGCGATCGAGTCATGTTGACCAGTCCACCCTTGCTGGCGTTGTAAGCGATGCTGCGCAAGGTGTCGGGCATCGTACCTTTCAAACCAGCGATGGAGGCGATGTTGATGATGCGGCCATAGCGATTTGGGATCATGGAATGTTTCCCGACGGCTTGGGAAACCAAAAACACCGAGGTGAGATTGAGGTTCATCACCTTGTTCCACGCATCGAGCGGATGATCTTCTGCCGGCGCGCCCCAGGTGGTTCCGGCATTGTTGACCAGTATATCGATCCTGCCCCAGCGTTTGATGACATCGAGAACCGTTGGCTCGGCGACGGTGGAATCCTGCAAGTCGGTGACCAGCGGGTAGGCCTCGATGCCCATGCCTGAAAGGTGCGCGACGGCTTCGTCGAGTTCATTTCTTTTGCGCGCCGTAAGAGCGACTTTGGCGCCCATTTCGCCCAGCCCCTCGGCCATCTGTAATCCCAGCCCCCGCGACCCACCGGTGACGAGCGCAATTTTTCCCGTTAAGTCGAACAGTTTTTTGACACTCATAGGTAGTATTCCATTGTTAATTGGCTACTTGATTTCTATTTGAACGGCTTCAAAAATCTTGTCACCGAAATTGCCGATAAATCGTTCCACGTTCGCGGGAACTAAAAAATAATCACCGGGATCGTAGTCCGTCAGTCGCCGCTGGCGCGGCAAATCGAACACCGCCTTGCTGGCCTTCACGATCACGAATTGCGCGGCGCGCGTCAGGGTATGCGCGGACGTCTTTTCCCCCGGCTTGAGTGTCAGCCGCGTCACGCGCACGCGATCGTTTTCGAGAATGGGTGAAAATTCCTTTGGCAATTTCGCCATCGCCACCTCGGACTCCATCAGTGGCTTTCTCAGTTCGATATCCAGCACGCGGACGTTGGTCTGGCCAAGATTGCTCACCCGGTGGGTCATGGGTGTCGTGGCGTGGGGGCGGTACCATGCGTCTCCGGCCTTGAACGGTGGCCGCGGTTGTATCGGTTTGCCTAACTCTTCCGATTGCGTTTCCCCGCCGTCGATGCAAACGAATGCGCTATCGAAACTGTGGGTGTGGAACAGCGTCACATCGCCGACGGGTATGCGAGTGTCGAAGATTCGCAGGATGTCATTTTCATGCACCAGCTTATGCCGCGGCTCTTGTTCGATCGGGACCGGTTGGTCTTGCGCGAGCGCTTGAGTGAGCAAGCTCAACAAGAACAGCGAAACAACAAAATGAAATGTTCGGGTCATGCGAATTTCAACCTTGGCATAGCTGGAAGGCGCACCGCACTTGCTCTCGAGCATGCATGCTTGGAGAGGCAAGCGGGCGGCCGTTTCCAGTCAATCAATAAATCAATGCACGACTTCGAATAACCCAGCCGCACCCATTCCGCCACCGACGCACATGGTGACGACCACATACTTCACACCGCGGCGGCGACCTTCGATCAGCGCGTGGCCCGTCATACGCGCACCGCTCATACCGTAAGGATGGCCGATGGCGACAGAACCGCCGTCGACGTTGAGGCTGTCGTTAGGAATTGCGAGATGATCGCGGCAATAGATCACTTGCACGGCGAAAGCTTCGTTCAATTCCCACAGGCCGATGTCGTCCATCTTGAGGTCGAAGCGCTCGAGCAAACGCGGTACAGCGAAGATCGGGCCGATGCCCATTTCATCCGGCTCGCAGCCGGCCACTTCGAAACCACGGAAGATGCCGAGTGGCTTGATGCCGCGCCTCTCAGCGACCCTCGAGTCCATCACCACACAGGCGGATGCGCCATCGGACAACTGGCTGGCGTTGCCCGCCGTGATGTGGCCGCTTTCGCCAATCACCGGCTTGAGGTTGGCAAGCCCTTCGAGGGTGGTGTCCGGGCGATTACCTTCGTCTTTTTCCAAAGTGATCTCGACCATGGTGGATTGGCCGCTTTCCTTGTCGATTACTTGTTTGTAAGTATGGAGCGGCACGATTTCATCCTTGAAGCGGCCCGCCATTTGTGCCGCCGCCGTCCGCTGCTGGCTTTGCAGGCCGTATTCGTCTTGCCGTTCACGAGAAATTTTGTAGCGCTCGCACACCACTTCTGCCGTTTCGATCATGGAGTAGTACAACTGCGGCTTATGGCGCTTGATCCAATCGTCGTGGGCGTGCCAAATATTTTGGTGGTCGTTCTGTACCATGCTGACGGATTCCAGCCCGCCCGCCACCATGATCGGCACGCGGTCGACAATCACGCGATG
>JALYOK010000219.1 GCA_030856925.1 Pseudomonadota bacterium | reverse complement strand
GCTCGGCGGTTTCGACTTCATCGGACGCAACATCGACCACGCCGACCAACACATCTTTACCCTTCAGCAATCCCATTAAGTGGGGCGGAACTTTCGAGTTCACGCATTCGAGCGAGACTTGCTTGATGCTGCTCTGGGCGATGGCCGGAAAGATAGCTTCGTATTGACGCCACTCATCGCCCAGGGAGTTTTTCCAATCGATGTTGGCCTTGATGCCGTAGCCGTAGCAAATGTGAACCACCGTGGTGCAAGTCAGTCCGGCGATGGCGCGCTCGAGTGCTTCAATGCCCCAGATGTTCACTTCGTCCATGAAGACATTGAATGCCGGCTCGTCGAACTGAATGACATCGACACCATCCGCTTCGAGGCCGCGCGCTTCTTGATTGAGCAAATCGGCGATGGCCATGGCCATTTTTACTTTGTCGCTGTAGTAACGATCGGCGATGGTGTCGACGATCGTCATGGCGCCGGGCAGCGTGATCTTGAGTTTTTTCTTGGTGTGGGCGCGGGCAAGTTGCGCTTCTTTTTGATGGACCCGTCCTGTGAGACGCAGCGGACCCACCACGGTCGGCACCATGGCTTCATAGCGATTTTTGCGTATCCCCATTTTGACTTTGTGCTCGAAGTCAATTCCTTCGACGGATTCGAGAAAGCCGTGCACAAAATGCTGACGAGATTGTTCGCCGTCGGTGACGATATCGAGGCCTGCATCTTCTTGCGCCTTCAGCCAAAGCAAGGTCGCGTCACGTTTCGCAGCTTCGAGCTCAGCGCCGCTTAAATTCCAGGCGGGCCACAGGCGATTGGTTTCAGCTAACCAGAAGGGTTTCGGCAAGCTGCCGACAATCGTCGCTTCAAACATAGAACTGCGCTACGGCCGCTTGGCCAGGCGGCTGCGAGCTTTGGTCGCCGCTTCGGAATGGGGATATTTCGCGACGATATCCTCGAGGGTCGTGCGGGCGGCGGCGCCATCACCAAGATCGCTTTGGATGGTCGCGATATTGAGCATCGAGTCCGGCACCTTGGGCGAATCGGGGTAACGCTTGAGCAATTGCTGATGGCTGCCCAGTCCAGCCTTCAGATCTTTCAGATTATAGAAACTGATGCCGATCCAATATTGTGCATTGGACGCCAACATACTGCTCGGATACTGCTCGATAAAACCGCGAAATGCGTTGACCGCACCTTGGTAATCTCCCGAACGGAAAATCTTGTGGGCATCTTCATACGACTTGATATCGCCAACCGCCTCGATGTTGGACGGTGGCTTGGGTGAGGGCGCCGCCACCGACGGTCTCGGCGGACTCGACGGTTTTGTTGTGATGACTGCCGTGGGCGGCGATGTAGAAGGCTGTGGCATCGCCGGCATCATGCTCACTGCCGGTTTGGCCTCTTCTTTCGCAGCCGCGTCCGCGGACGGAGTGTCCGTCTTCGCCTCAGTTGCGATCGAACTATCGCTGGGCGTACTCGCTGTACCGGGCGACTTCTCCAGCGATCGCAAGCGGGTATCGAGATCGAGATACAACTCGCGCTGGCGTTTTTGCGTGGTTTCGATCTGATTACTTTGCAGTTCGATTTGTCCGCGGAGTTTGCCAATCTCCTCCTTCAACTGCTCGATCTGATTGACCATCTCGACCAAGCCGAGATTCTTGATTCCCAGCTCGAGTGAGTTGATGCGCTTATCTATATTTCGATTTTGCTTCTCTAACTCGCTCTTAATATCGGCAATTTCTTGACGCGCCTGGTTGTCGACGTCTTCACCAAACAGCGCCGCGATACTCGTTTGCTGCGCGCCCAGCAACACAAGACCCAGCATCCAAGAGCGGTTCATGACATTCACTCGCCTTGATAAACAATATCGGCGCGGCGGTTCTGGGCCAAGGCATTCTCTTCATGACCTGTGTTTTTGGGTTTCTCTTCGCCGTAGCTCACGCTCTCGATCTGGTTATCTCTGACACCGAGCACCGTCATGATGCGACGTACGGCATCGGCGCGTTTTTGCCCAAGCGCCAAATTGTATTCGCGGCTGCCGCGCTCGTCGGTGTGGCCTTGCAAATAAACTCTGGCGCCGGAATTTTCCACCAGGAATTTCGCGTGGGCCTGAATCACGGGCTTGTAATCATCTTTGACGGCAAAACTATCGTACTCGAAAAAAATGCTGCGTTCCGCCAACATGCCGGCCGCATCGCGCGGAGGCAATACGCCACCCGCTCCGCCCGCGCCCGCTGCGCCGCGGCCGTCGACGCCCATATCGCCGCCGTCATTGGCGCCACCGGCCGCATTACGACCGTTGCTTCCGGCGCCATTGGTTCCGGCGCCCTGATTACCCTGAGACCCCTGACCGTCCACGCCAGAGCGCCCACCTGCGCCCGATGTATCGGCGCCGATGCTTTTCTCCTCCACTTTGGCTCTATTGGCGTCGCTGATTGGGGCGGGCTTACGGGTGGCACATGCAACAACAGACAGGGTGATTAACAGCGTCAGCAGAATTTTTCTCATTGCGTTTCCTTATACGAAAATGAATGTTTGGAGCTTACTTATTACTTCAGCATCGGTCCCCAGGACGGTTCGCGAATATCACCGGCCTGTGAGGTAAGGCGTTGTTTAATGCGGCCGTCGTGGGATACTGTGGCCAGCAGGCCGCGGCCCTTGACGTTTGTTGCATACAGAATCGTACGGCCGTTCGGCGCGAAACTCGGCGATTCGTCGAGCGAGGTATCGGTCAAGACTTGAATCTGTCCCGTTTCAAGCTCTTGCATAACGACCCGGTACTGCCCGCCGTTACGCTGAATGTAAATCAAGTTTTTGCCGTCCGGACTATAGTGCGGCGAAACGTTGTAGGCGCCGCTGAACGTCATGCGCTGAACATTGCCGCCCGATACCGAAATTCGATAAACCTGCGGGCTGCCGCCGCGGTCGGATGTAAATACGATGTATTTCCCGTCCGGGGAAAACGCCGGTTCGGTATCGATACCGCTGCTGGTGGTAAGACGCATAGGCGTGCCGCCGTCGGCGTTAATCAGATACAACTGAGAACCGCCGTCCTTGGTCAACGTCACGGCCAGAGTCTTGCCGTCCGGCGACCACGCCGGCGCACTGTTGTTGCCTCGAAACGACGCCACGATGTTGCGCGCGCCGGTCGCAAGAGACTGCACCATCACAATCGGTTTTTTTTGCTCGAACGAAACGTAGGCGATGCGATTTCCGTCCGGCGACCAGCTTGGCGAAATCACCGGTTCGGTCGATGCCAATACCGTTTGTTCGTTGAAGCCGTCGGCGTCGGCAACTTTGAGCAGAAAGCTCGATGCTTGTTTCACCACATAAGTTATCTTGGTATTTAATGCACCCGGTTCACCCAACAGCTTCTCGTAAAATACGTCGGCAATTTTGTGCGCGGTCGGGCGAATTTGGGCCGCGACGATGGAATAATCGAGCGAGGTTAGATGAGCTTGTTTCGCCACGTCGAGCAAATGAAAACGCACCTGCAGCTTCCCCGATACGCCGGGCTCCACGGTCCCAATCACCATAGCATCGGCGCCTCGGCCACGCCAATCGGCGAACGCGACATCCTGGGGCCGCTTCAAATCCGGCTGCAGGCCGGCGGCATCAACCAGTTTAAATAAACCGGTCCGGGTCAAGTCGGCGGCGACGATCTTGCTGATGCTTTGTTGATTTTGGTTCTGACCGGTAAACGGCAGAATCGCGATGGGGATCTGTTTCGCACCCTGAACACTGATCTCAATGGTCAATTCGGCGCGAGCAGCGAGGCAAATAAAGATCCCCCACAAGACAACAACGTATTTGAGTTGTTTCATATTCGATATCGCGGTTGGCGTGACCGACATTGTAACCCCGACCGCAAAAATCTCAATAAAAACTTTTCCGATCCGATAGTTATAGGGGGAACCGCAACGGGAACGTTGGGAATTTGCCACAGTGGCATACGGATGCGTTTGCACGATGTCATCCCTATTGCGGCAACGGCGCTTCTGAAGCATCAAATACGCGATGACCGCGACTTTGAGTACCGAACCAGGAGCAGTTAGCGCGGATGCGGGGGAATGAGTCCGCGTGCGCGTTGCGCACCCTACGCTTGCTTGCTTCCGCATATCGAGAGGACGCCGCCACAAGCCAAGCCCGATGCGGCTTCTGGCCATGCCGGCCCTAAGAGGCAAGCCCCATGCGGCTCGTGGCAATGGCGCCTTCATCGCCGCAAATAGGTAAACGGCAATCGCAACTCGCGGAACTCGCGGAACAGTTCCGGATTGTTCGGCGGTAGCGGCAAGGGTACCGATTTGTAGATGCTTCGTTCCACCGCGGCGTCGTAGGCGGGATTGCCGCTAGACTTCACCAAGGTCGCGCTCAACACCTCGCCCGTCGGCAACAACACGATCTTGAATTCGGCGCGCGGATTGCCGGTGATGCCTTCGGGCGCATAGGTATTCTGCTCGATCTTAGTCTTGATCTTGACGATGTATTCGTCCTTGAGACGTTTCGCCGCCTCGGCCTGTTGGCGCGCCCGCTCCGCCGCTTCCTTCGTGGCGCGTTCCTGGGCTACGCGTTCTTCATCGCGCTTGCGCTTCTCGTCGCTAAGGCGTTTTTCTTCGTCTTGCTTCTTGCGTTCTTCTTCCTTGCGCTTATCCTCCGCGAGGCGCTTTTCCTCTTCCAGTTTTTTCTTTTCCTCTTCTTTGCG
>JALYOK010000212.1 GCA_030856925.1 Pseudomonadota bacterium | reverse complement strand
TACCGGTACCGCGCCATCGTCATACTCCGCGGTTGACGCGCCAAACTTTAGGTCACCACCGATGAGTTTGTTCGCTCGGTCTAAATAAAAAAGATTACCGATCACGGCCGTGCGAGAACGCTGTGCGGGCGGTAAATCCTGCAACGCTTTGCAAATGATCTCCGCGCCGATGCCGGACGGGTCGCCCATGGTAATGCCGATGAGGGGTAATGAAGCCACGTAGATTCCTAAAAAAGTAATGATATGAACCGTCTCTCGTTGCTATGTCGCGTTGTTTATAGAGCCATTCGCGATACCCAAAAATTAAGCGGCTTGTACGTCAACCACCTCGCTGGAGGAGGAGGGGCTTGGAATGCATTGCCCTTCTTCCTTCAGACCTTCGAGATGAAACACGATCGCTTCCCGAATCAGCGTAATGACTTCTTCCCGCGTGTCGCCTGCCGCCACACAGCCCGGCAGATCGGGGACGTAGGCGCCAAACGAGCTAGGGCCTTCTTCAACAACGACTAGATACCGCATCACATTCTCCTATTTCTTCAGTCCAGCTTGCTTGAGCGCACTACTGAGAGTTCCAACCGGAACATCAACACTCAGCTTCCCGGACACCGTCACTGTTCCCGACTTTCTGCGATGATGAAACTGTCGATGGCTTCCTTTTATGCGAACTAGAACCCACCCATTGCCCTCCAGCAACGCAATCAGATCCTTAACTTTCATGACCGACAGTCTACTAATCCGATTCCAGGCCGCCTAAGATGTCTCGGAGTGATTGACACGCGAGATCGTTTTCGAGTTATACCCCGCTCGCCAACCAACCGCCGTCGATCACAATGTCCGTGCCGGTAATGTAACTGGCATCCGGTGAACACAAATAGCGCGCCAGCTTGCCGATCTCGTCGGGCTCACCCCAGCGGCGCATGGGCGTGGCATCCATAAAGGTCGCGTTGCGCGCCGGGTCGTCGCGTAGCGCCGCCGTCATATCGGTGGTGAATGCGCCGGGGCTGATGCCGACCACGGTAATGCTGTCTTGGGCGAGTTCCAGCGCCTGGGCTTTGGTCATCGCGAGCAGGCCTGCTTTGCTGGCGTTGTAGGCAACGCGGTCCGCCGTCGACACATGGGCCATCACCGAACAAATGTTGATAATGCGGCCATAACCTTGGCCCCGCATATGCGGGATGAGGGCTTTGGAAAAATAAAACGCGCCGGACAAATTGACGCCGATCACGCGGTTCCATTCGTCTACCGAAAGCTCGCTGGTGGTCTTGCGGATCACGATGCCGGCGGCGTTGATTAAAATATTTGCCTTGCCGAAATGATCGACGATCTCTTTCGCGCGCGCTTCCACCTGCTTCGCGTCGCTTACGTCACAGGTAAAGCTCTTCGCTTCGATTCCCTTGGCTTTCGCCTCGTTCACCGCATCGGCCGACGACTCGTTATCGACCAGCGCGAGTTTTGCGCCCGCCTCGCCAAGCGCGAGCGCCATCGCTTTACCGAGACCGCGGCGGCCGCCCGTGACCACCGCGACCCGACCCGTTAGAAATTTTTCAGTCACGTTTTCCTCCAAACTTTTTTAATGATTCCCATCTCAACGGATCTCTCATAAACGCGCATTCTGAGGAGCCATTCGCCGCGCACGGGCAAACTGCGCGGGAAAACTTGCTGTTCTGCTGACGTGAAAGCTCAAAAAAGCAGATCCCTCGCGTTGCTCAGGATGACATGGCACAGTCATTATTTTAAAGGGTTAGCAACGCGCTGTGTTGCGAGTTTAGTTTGTCCGAAACCGCCAAGCAGGAAGTAGGCCGCCAATAAGGGTGGTGTAAGCTTGGCCTTAGGAACCCAGCAAATGCTGCCAGGGGCTGGCCTCGGGCCACTAGCGGCGCATTGCGCCGTAGTTTGCAGAATACCCATTGCGATAGCACTCTGCATTTTTCTCGATGGCATGCCACGAGCCGCGCCCCGCTTGCCTCACAGCAAAGCATGGTCTGAGAGCCACTATCCACGCGCGCCCCAGGCTCATCACATCAGGGCTAACCGGGGTGGTAAAATCCCCCTTTTCCCCAGCTTGAGGCAATAGCGAAATGAAAGCCCTCGTCGCGGTTAAACGCGTGATAGATTATAACGTCAAGGCGCGGGTCAAGGCCGATGGTTCAGGCGTTGATTTGGCTAATGTCAAAATGTCCATGAATCCCTTCGATGAGATTGCAGTCGAAGAAGCCATACGGCTCAAAGAAAAGGGGCTATTGTCCGAGATTGTGGCGGTCTCATTGGGTGTGATTCAGTGCCAGGAAACCCTGCGCACCGCGCTTGCCATGGGCGCCGACCGGGCAATTCTGGTGGAGAGCGACGCGGAGTTGCAGCCACTATCGGTAGCGAAATTATTGCAGGCTGTCGCCGCAAAGGAAGCGCCGCAATTGATCATCCTCGGCAAGCAAGCCATCGATGACGACTCCAACCAGACCGGTCAGATGCTCGCCGCGTTGCTCGGTTGGCCGCAGGCGACGTTTGCCTCGAAAGTCGAGATCGCCGATGGCAGGGCCAAGGTAACGCGTGAAGTCGACGGCGGCTTGGAGACGATTTCCGTCAAGCTGCCCGCCATCATCACGACGGACTTACGTTTGAACGAACCGCGCTACGCGACCTTGCCGAACATTATGAAGGCAAAAAAGAAACAGCTCGATGTGCTGAAACCTGCCGATCTTAACGTCGATGTCACGCCGCGCCTCACCACGTTGAAAGTAGTCGAGCCGCCGAAGCGTAAGGGCGGTGTGATGGTGAAAGACGTCGCGGAATTGGTGGCGAAACTCAAAAACGAAGCAAAGGTTATCTGATGACAATTTTGGTGATTGCGGAACACGATAACGCGGGCCTCAAATCGCCGACCGGCAACGCCGTCTCGGCGGCGAAGAAGATCGGCGGCGATATTACGATTTTGGTCGCGGGACATCAATGCCAAGGCGCGGCACAAGGCGCGGCAAAGATCGAGGGCGTGAGCAAGGTGCTGGTCGCCGACGGCGCCCATTATGCCCACGGTCTCGGCGAGAATCTCGCGAGTCTGATCGTCGGCATTGCGTCCGGCTATACGCACCTGGTCGCGCCGGCGACGACCTCCGGCAAGAACGTGATGCCCAGAGTTGCAGCCCTGCTCGATGTGGAGCAAATCTCCGACGTGATCGCGGTGGAGTCGGCCGACACTTTTGTGCGGCCGATTTATGCCGGTAATGCCTTGGCGACGGTGCAATCGAAAGATACAGTGAAGGTGCTCACGGTGCGAACCTCGGCATTTCCCAATGCTGCAAGTGGCGCCGGGAATGCGGCGATCGAAAATCTCACGCTGGGTGCGGACATGTGCCTAAGCGAGTTTGTGGGTCAAGAACTCACCAAGTTGGAGCGGCCGGAATTGGGCGCGGCGCGCATCGTTATTTCCGGCGGGCGTGGCATGCAAAACGGCGAAAATTTCAAGATGCTCGAAAAGCTCGCCGACAAGATGGGCGCGGCCCTGGGCGCTTCACGCGCGGCGGTCGATTCAGGCTATGTGCCGAACGATTATCAAGTGGGCCAAACCGGCAAAGTCGTGGCGCCGGACCTTTACATCGCGGTGGGTATTTCCGGCGCGATTCAGCATCTTGCCGGCATGAAGGATAGCAAGGTGATCGTCGCTATCAACAAAGATGGAGAGGCGCCGATTTTTCAAGTGGCAGATTACGGCCTGGTGGCAGACCTATTCCAAGCTATTCCTGACCTCACAGCAGAATTGGATAAATTATGAGCTATACACCCCCTCGGAAAGACATTCAGTTCGTGCTGCATGAGTTGGTTGGACTCAATGTGGTATCGTCATTGCCGGGCTGGGAAGAAGTCACGCCGGATTTGGTCGACGCCATCTTGGACGAGGCGGGCAAACTCGCGAGCGACGTGTTGGCGCCGCTCAACTGGAGCGGCGATCAGCAGGGCGCGAAGTGGGAAAACGGCGGCGTGACAACGCCAAATGGGTTTAAGCAAGCCTATCGGCAATTCGTCGAAGGCGGCTGGAATCAATTGCGCTGCGAGCGGGAATATGGCGGACAGGGGCTTCCCGCCTTGGTCTCCGCGTCCGTCGAAGAAATTTTCGGCGCCGCGAATATGGCGTTTTCTCTGTGTCCGTTGTTGACCCAGGGCGCGATCGAAGCGATTCAACTGTGCGCCACTCCGGAGTTGAAGCAGCGTTTTTTGCACAAAATGATTGCCGGAGACTGGACCGGGACGATGAATCTGACGGAGCCGCAGGCGGGTTCCGATCTCGCTGCCTTGCGCACTCGCGCAGTGCCGGAAGGCGATCACTACCGCATCTTTGGACAGAAGAGTTTTATCACCTATGGCGAACACGACATGGCGGACAACATCGTCCACCTTGTGCTCGCGCGCACGCCCGATGCGCCGGAAGGTGTAAAAGGCATTTCGTTGTTCATCGTGCCGAAATTTTTGCTGAACGAAGACGGTAGCCTAGGCGAACGCAACGATGTACGCTGCGTGTCCATCGAACACAAGCTCGGCATCCATGGCAGCCCGACCGCGGTGCTCGCCTTTGGCGATAGCGATGGCGCCCTTGGATATTTGATCGGCAAAGAGAATCGCGGCCTCGAATACATGTTCGTCATGATGAATGCGGCGCGCTTTGCGGTGGGTTTAGAGGGCTTATCGATCGGTGAGCGCGCCTATCAAAAGGCGTTGAGCTATGCCAAGGAGCGCATTCAAGGCACGCAAATCGCCCAGAAGGGCGGCGCCCGCGTAACCATCATCAACCACCCCGACGTGCGCCGGATGTTGATGACCATGAAGTCACAAATCGAAGCGATGCGTGCATTGTTCTACAGCACCGCCGTGTTGTTCGATATCGCCAAACACCATCGCGACAACGAACAGCGCAAGCGGCATTTATTACTCGGCGAGTTGCTCATTCCCATTGTCAAAGCTTGGAGCACGGAACTTGGCATCGAGATCGCTTCCACCGGAATTCAGATTCACGGCGGCATGGGGTACATCGAAGAAACCGGCGCCGCGCAACATCTGCGCGATGCGCGCATTACCACCATTTACGAAGGCACGACGGGCATCCAGGCGCTCGACCTCATCGGCCGGAAGCTAGGCCGCGATGGCGGTCTCACTATTCGCGCGTTGCTTGCGACCATCGGCGCAACCGCCAAAGAGATCGGCGCCCTAGACGACGTTAACTGCAAGTCGATCGCCTATGGATTGGTCACGGGTGTGAAGGCGTGGGCCCAAGCGAGTCAATGGATGGGCGAGAATTTCACGAAGGATCCGCGCTTGCCCGCCGCCGGCGCTGTGCCTTACTTGAAGTGCGCCGGCTACGTCCTCGGCGGATGGCAAATGGCGCGCGCCGCCATCGCCG
>JALYOK010000184.1 GCA_030856925.1 Pseudomonadota bacterium | reverse complement strand
TAACGCGGGACGATTTAGTCGGCCAATACATCGGCCATACAGCGCCAAAGACGAAAGACATTCTCAAAAAGGCCATGGGCGGCGTGCTATTCATCGACGAGGCCTATTATTTGTATCGCCCGGAGAACGAGCGTGATTATGGCCAGGAAGCCATCGAGATTTTGCTGCAAGTCATGGAGAACCAGCGCGATGATCTGGTGGTCATTCTGGCGGGTTACAAGGATCGGATGGACACCTTTTTCCGCAGCAACCCCGGCCTGTCTTCGCGCATCGCCCATCACATCGATTTTCCCGACTATCAGCCCGACGAGTTGATGTCGATCACCCAGTTGATGCTGCAAACGAACCAATATTGCTTCAGCGCGGCTGCCAAAAGCGCCTTCGTCGATTATATCGACAAGCGCATGCGGCAACCGCACTTTGCCAATGCCCGCTCGATTCGTAACGCCTTGGATCGAATCCAGTTACGCCAAGCAAATCGGCTATTTGCCCGCATGGGCGTCCCGCTAAACCCAGTCGACCTAATGACCATCGAGCCCGACGATATTTTGGCCAGTCGCGTGTTCACGCAAGTTGATGAATGATCATGTGGACGCCTGCTTTCGCGCGGATGACAGTGTTTTGTGGTTGTTTGACTTCAACCTTTTTCGAGTCATCTAATGTCCAGTAATCACCCGATAGTCGCCGTCACCGGATCTTCCGGCGCCGGAACGACCTCTGTCAAAAACACTTTTACCCACATTTTCCGGCGTGAGGGCATCAAAGCCACCTTCATTGAAGGCGATAGCTTCCATCGCTACGATCGTGAGGAAATGAAAAACGCCATCGCTGAGTCCGAGGAGAGCGGCGGCCTTCCCATCAGTCATTTCGGCCCCGCGGCAAATTTATTCGGCGAGCTGGAACTTTTGTTCCAGGAATATGGCGAGAAAGGCACGGGCAAAGTGCGGCGTTATTTGCACGACGACGAGGAAGCCGAACCGTTTAACCAAAAACCTGGCACCTTCACCCCCTGGGAGCCGATCGGACCTGACACGGAAGCCTTGTTTTACGAGGGCTTGCACGGTGCGGCTGTCGACGGCGATATCGATGTCGGACGCTATGCCGACTTGCTGATAGGCGTGGTGCCCATCGTCAATCTCGAGTGGATACAGAAGATGCATCGTGACACCAAGATGCGTGGGTATTCCACCGAGGCGGTGACTCACACGATACTGCGGCGCATGCACGATTACGTCCACTACATCGTGCCGCAGTTCTCGCGCACTCACATCAATTTTCAGCGTGTCCCGACCGTGGATACCAGCAATCCGTTCGTCGCGCGCGACATTCCGACGGCCGACGAAAGCTTCGTGGTGATTCGTTTTCGTAACCCGAAAGGCATCGATTTTCCCTACTTGCTATCGATGATTCAGGATTCGTTCATGTCGCGGGCAAACTGCATCGTCGTGCCGGGCGGCAAACAGGAGGTGGCGATGCAATTGATTTTGACGCCGATGATTTTGAATCTGAACGAGCAGCGGAAACGATCTGGTTAACCCACTAATGTCATCCTGAGACCTTCTCTGCGCTCGAGGGTAAACTCCGCCAAGGATCTGCTTTCGCGCATTGCGGCGCGTGCGTAAAAGCAGATCCTTCGGGCTTAGCCCTCAGGATGACAACTGAATGACAACCAAATAGCGCGTCTCCCCCGTTTGAAGGATAATTATGAACTTTCCCGCCGAGAAACCCGTGGCAACTGCCAATAGACAAGTCCTCGCCAACGCCATCCGCGCCCTTGCCATGGACGCGGTGGAAAAAGCCAAATCCGGCCACCCCGGCATGCCCATGGGCATGGCGGAGATCGCCGAGGTGCTGTGGCGCCACCATCTCAAGCACAATCCAACCAACCCTAAATGGCCGAACCGCGATCGTTTCGTCGTTTCGAACGGCCACGGCTCGATGTTGCTTTATGCTTTGCTGCATCTGACGGGCTACGATTTGCCGATCGGCGAGATCAAGAATTTTCGCCAGCTCCATTCGAAAACGCCCGGCCATCCGGAATATGGACTGACCCCCGGCGTGGAAACCACTACCGGCCCCCTCGGTCAAGGTCTTGCCAATGCCATCGGCATGGCCATCGCGGAGAAATTGCTAGCCGCGGAGTACAACCGTCCCGGTCACCCTGTCGTCGATCACTACACCTATGTCTTTCTTGGTGACGGTTGCCTAATGGAAGGCATTTCGCACGAGGCTTGCTCGCTGGCGGGTACCCTGGGTCTCGCCAAGCTCATTTGCTTCTACGACGATAACGGCATTTCCATCGACGGAGAAGTGAAAGGCTGGTTCACCGACGACACCCCGAAACGCTTCGAGGCCTATGGCTGGCACGTGATCCCAAACCTTGACGGCCACAACGTGGAAGCTATCGATGCCGCAATCAGACAAGCGAAATCCCAGTCTGATAAGCCGACTATGCTTTGCTGCAAGACCATCATCGGCAAAGGTGCGCCGACCAAACAGGGCACGGATGCGACCCACGGCGCCCCCTTGGGGGAGAAAGAGGTCGCCGCAACCCGCGCCGCGCTGGGTTGGAGCCACCCACCGTTCGAAGTTCCCAAGGATATCTATGCCGGATGGGATGGCCGCGAGAATGGCGTTGCCCTGGAAGCCGCATGGAATAAGGGCTTCCAAGCATACCTTGCCGCAGAGCCGGCATTGGCGAGGGCCTTTGAGCATCGCCTATCCAACAACCTGCCCGACGGTTGGGACAAGATGGTGATGGGCCTAGTGTCTAAACAGAACGAAAAAGCGGAAACCGTCGCGACGCGTAAGGCCTCGCAGCACGCCATCGAAGCCCTGGCTCCCGAATTGCCGGGTTTCATTGGCGGCTCGGCGGACTTGACCGGCAGCGTATTCACCAACTGGTCCGGCTCAAAGCCCATCACCAAGGCCACTGGGGGCAACTACATCAATTTCGGCGTGCGGGAATTCGCCATGGCCGCGATCACAAACGGCATCGCGCTGCACGGCGGTTTCATTCCGTACAGCGGGACTTTCCTCACTTTCGCCGATTATTCGCGCAACGCCCTGCGCATGGCGGCGCTGATGAAGCTGCGAAATATTTTCGTCTTCACCCACGATTCCATCGGCCTCGGCGAGGACGGCCCGACCCATCAATCCGTCGAGCATGTGTCGAGCTTGCGTCTGATTCCAAACCTGGACGTGTGGCGTCCGTGCGACACAGTGGAAACGGCGATGGCCTGGAGCTGTGAAATATAACTTAAAGACGGCCCCACCTGCTTGATCCTGTCGCGGCAAAATCTGCCCTACCAAACGCGGGATCCGTCAGCCATCGCCAGCATCGACCGCGGCGCGTATATCTTGTCGGAAGCGAAAGATCGCCAAGCCAAGGCAATACTCATCGCCACGGGCTCGGAATTGCAACTCGCCATGGGCGCGCAAAAAACGCTGGCGGAAACCGGCGTTTGCGTGCGAGTCGTGTCCATGCCGTGCGCCGAGGTGTTCGACCGGCAAGAATCGATCTATAAGGAATTCGTTTTGCCGCCGGGCGTGCCGCGCATCGCCGTCGAAGCCGGCGTCACCGATTACTGGCGCAAGTACGTTGGCCTGGAAGGCGCGGTGGTCGGTATCGATCGCTTCGGCGAATCGGCACCTGCGGGCGAGTTATTCAAGTTTTTTGGCTTCACGGTCGACAATGTGGTTAAGACCGTGCAAGCTATCATCCAATAAAGGTATCTGGAGAGAGCGATGGCAATCAAGGTAGCAATCAACGGTTATGGCCGCATCGGCCGCAACATCCTGCGCGCGCTGTATGAGGCCAAGCGCGCCAGCGAGATTCAAATCGTCGCGATCAACGATCTCGGCAATGCCGAAACCAATGCCCATTTGACGCGTTACGACACAACCCATGGCCCGTTCCAAGGTACGATCGCGGTGGATGGGGATCACATGATCGTCAACGGTGACAAAATCAGGGTCTACGCCGTGCGCAATCCGGCGGAAATTCCCTGGGGCGCCAACGAGGTCGATGTTGTGCTCGAATGCACCGGCCTGTTTACCAGCAAGGAAAAAGCTTCGGCTCACATTCGCGGCGGTGCGAAAAAAGTCATCATCTCTGCGCCCGGCGGCAAAGATGTGGACGCGACCGTGGTCTACGGCGTGAATCACAAGACTCTGAAAGCAAGCGACACGGTGATCTCTAACGCGTCCTGCACCACGAATTGCCTCGCGCCCATGGCGAAAGTGCTGCATGAGAAAGTCGGTATCGTCAACGGCTTGATGACCACCATCCACGCTTACACCAACGATCAGGTTTTGACCGATGTCTATCACGAAGACCTGCGCCGCGCCCGCTCGGCGACGCAGTCCATGATTCCCACCAAGACCGGCGCGGCCGCGGCCGTGGGCCTGGTGTTGCCGGAACTAAATGGCAAACTCGACGGCTACGCCATGCGCGTGCCGACGATTAACGTCTCGGTGGTGGATTTGTCGTTTATTGCTGCGCGCGACACGACCGCCGACGAAATCAACGCCGCCGTCAAAGAAGCCTCCGAAAAACCCGAATGGAAAGGCGTATTGGGCTACAACACCGCGCCTCTGGTGTCGGTGGACTTCAACCACGATTCCCGCTCCTCCGTGTTCGATGCAACCCTGACCAAGGTGTCCGGGCGCCTCGTAAAAACGTCTAGTTGGTACGATAATGAGTGGGGCTTCAGCAATCGTATGTTGGATACGACAATTGCGTTGATGACGGCTAAATGAAAATGCAGGGGCTAGGGACTAGAGGCTAGTTTAGTCGCAAGTCTTTGACCTTCTAGCCCCTAACCCCTAGCCCCTATTATGTCTATCCTCAAACTCACCGACCTCAACCTAACCGGCAAGCGCGTCTTCATCCGCGCCGACCTCAACGTGCCGCAGGATGATGCGGGCAATATCACCGACGACACGCGCATTCGCGCGTCGCTGCCGGGCATTAAATTGGCGCTTGAAAAAGGCGCAGCGGTAATGGTGACTTCCCATCTCGGCCGCCCGACGGAAGGCGAATTGACGCCCGAAGATACGCTTGCGCCGGTGGCGAAACGGTTGAGTGAATTGCTCGGCAAACCCGTCCCGCTCAAACAAAACTGGATGGACGGCGTCGACGTCAAACCCGGTGAAGTGGTGATGCTTGAAAATTGCCGCGGCAACAAAGGCGAGAAGAAAAACGACGATGGTCTCGCGCAAAAGATCGCGAAGCTGTGTGATATTTACGCCAACGATGCCTTCGGCTCCGCCCATCGCGCTGAGGCAACTACACACGGCATCGCCAAGTTTGCGCCTGTGGCCTGTGCCGGGCCGCTAATGGCGGCGGAATTGGATGCATTGGGAAAAGCACTGACTAATCCGGCGCGGCCTTTGTTGGCGATTGTCGGTGGCTCCAAGGTCTCAACCAAGCTTACGGCGCTCAAGGCCTTGTCGGAAAAAGTCGATCAACTCATCGTCGGAGGCGGCATTGCCAACACATTCATGCTGGCGGCCGGCTTAAAAATCGGCAAGTCGCTGGTCGAAAAAGATCTGCTGCAAGAAGCGAAAGATATCATCGTCGCGGCTAAAGCCAAAGGCGGTGAAGTGCCGATTCCCGTCGACGTGGTGACAGGTAAAGAATTCTCTGCGACGGCGGAAGCGACGGTTAAGGATGTCGAAGAAATCGAAGACGACGACATGATTTTCGACGTCGGCCCCATGACGGTGCGCACCTACATGGACATCGTACGCAAGGCCGGCACTATCGTCTGGAACGGCCCGCTGGGCGTGTTCGAGTTCGAGCAATTTGGTAAAGGCACGGAATCGCTGTCGATGGCCATTGCGGGCTCCCCGGCTTTTTCCATCGCCGGCGGTGGTGACACGGTTGCGGCAGTCGCAAAGTATGGTGTCACCAATCACATTTCTTACATCTCAACAGCGGGTGGCGCATTTCTCGAATTCCTCGAAGGCAAAACATTGCCGGCGGTAGCGATTCTCGAGGAACGTGCTTCTTCGTAGGATGCGCACTGCGCACCCTTATTCGAAAGGAATCGTGCGCCGAGCGCACGTTACATATTGATGTTGCGTAAAACCAAAATCGTTGCAACGCTGGGCCCGGCGTCCAGCGACCCGGCCACGCTGGCGCGCATGATCGACGCGGGCGTAGACGTGGTGCGCATGAATTTCTCTCATGGCGCAGCGAACGAACACGCTGAGCGCGTGGCGAACGTCAAATCCATCGCCCGCAGTCAAGGCCGCACCGTAGGCATCCTCGTCGACTTGCAAGGCCCCAAGATTCGCGTCGGCAAATTCAAAGACGGCAAGATCACCCTGCAAGTCGGAGATAAATTTATTCTCGATGCGAAATGCAGCGTCGGTAACAGCGAGCGCGTCGGCCTCGATTATAAAGAGTTACCGAACGACGTCGTGCCCGATGACATTCTGCTGCTGGACGATGGACGCATCGAGTTTCATGTCACGGCGGTCAAGGGCGATCAAGTGCATTGCGTAGTAGTGCGCGGCGGCGTGCTATCTAATAACAAAGGCATCAACCGCAAAGGCGGCGGATTGACGGCGCCGGCATTGACCGCAAAAGACATCGCCGATATACAAACTGCTGCGGAATTACAGGCCGATTTTCTTGCGGTGTCGTTCCCGCGCTCCGGCGCGGACATGTGGCAAGCTCGCCACTTGCTGCGGGAAGCGGGCGGTAAAGCCATGCTGGTTGCCAAGATCGAGCGCGCTGAAGCGATCGAGGCACTGGACGAAATTCTCGATGCCAGCGACGCCATCATGGTGGCACGCGGCGATCTTGCCGTCGAGGTGGGCGATGCGGTGGTGCCCGCGCTGCAAAAACGCATGATCCGAGCCGCGCGGCTTAAGAACAAAGCCGTCATTACCGCCACACAGATGATGGAGTCGATGATCGGGAGCCCGGTGCCGACGCGCGCGGAGGTATCCGATGTGGCCAATGCCGCGATCGATGGCACCGACGCCGTGATGCTTTCCGCAGAAACCGCAGCCGGGCAATTCCCGGTCGAAGCGGTTGAGGCGATGGTGCGCGTTCTTCTCGAGGCAGAAAAAGAAAAACTCGATGTACTCGATCGCCGCACCTTGACGCGTGCAGATACGTCCGGGGTCGAAGGCGCGATTGCGCACGCCGCCATTTTCACCGCGAACCATTTGCCGGTGCGGGCGATCGCCGCGCTGACCCAGAGCGGCAAGACAGCGCTGCTGATGTCGCGCATGAATGCCGATGTTCCAATCTACGCCCTGTCGCCTTCTATCGAGACGCGCCGCAAAGTGACGCTATTTCGCGGCGTTTATCCGGTACGATTTAAGCACTCGACCGTGGATCCGGAAGAAGTCATGAATCTAGCGCAAGAAGATTTAATGAAACGGGGAGCGGTCAATAGGGGCGACTTAATCGTCCTCACCATCGGCGAACCGATCGGCAAACCCGGGGGAACGAATACCATGAAAATCATCAAAATCGGTGCGGCTTAGGATTGAGGATCTCGGATTTAGGATTTAGGATTTGGCTTGAGGTATAGCGACCTGGTGGTTTGGCAAAAAGCGATGGATTTAGTCGAAAAGGTCTATGCTTTGACAGAAAAATTCCCGGCTGAAGAGAAATTCGGCCTGACTAGCTAGATGCGTCGCGCAGCAGTTTCTATTCCGGCGAATATCGCCGAAGGGCATGGCCGAAAGTATACGAATGCCTATCAAAATCATTTGTCGATTGCAAGTGGCTCTCTCATGGAACTGGAGACCCTATGACAAGTTTCCAAGCGCCTAGGTTTGATCGAAAACGAGGTGCAAAATCTGCTTCTAGTAAGAACAGACGAAGTGGGTAAGATGCTATCCGGACTTAGAACTTCTCTCGGGCAATCGCATAGAATCCCTGACCCCGTATCTCAGACCCTAGATCCTGAATCCTAGATCCTAAATCCTAAACAAGGAGCACAACATGCCACTCGTTTCTATGCGACAACTACTCGACCATGCGGCGGAAAATGGCTACGGCCTGCCGGCATTCAACGTCAACAATCTGGAGCAAGTGCAGGCCATTATGGAAGCGGCAAATGAAGTAAATTCACCTGTGATCATGCAGGCTTCGGCCGGCGCGCGCAAATACGCCGGCGGAAATTTTTTGCGGCACTTGATCGAGGCGGCAGTGGAAACCTATCCGCATATCCCCATTGTCATGCATCAAGATCACGGCCAATCGCCCGCCGTGTGTTTAACGGCGATCCGCGCGGGTTTTTCCAGCGTGATGATGGACGGCTCGCTGCAAGCGGACGGCAAGACGGTCGCCGAATATGAATACAACGTCGACGTGACGCGCGAAGTGACGAAGATCGCCCATGCCATCGGCATAACCGTCGAAGGCGAATTGGGTTGCCTGGGTTCGCTGGAAACCATGAAGGGCGACAAGGAAGATGGCCATGGCGCGGAAGGCACGATGACCCGCGAGATGTTGTTGACGGACCCGAACCAAGCGGCGGAGTTTGTCGACCTTACGCAATGCGACGCGCTGGCGATTGCCATCGGCACCTCCCACGGCGCCTACAAGTTCTCGCGCAAACCCACCGGCGATATTCTCGCCATCGAGCGTATCAAGGAAATCCATAAACGCCTCCCCAACACGCACCTGGTGATGCACGGCTCTTCCAGCGTGCCGCAAGACTTGCTCGAAATAATCCGCGAGAACGGCGGCGAGATGAAGGAGACCTACGGCGTGCCGGTGGAAGAGATCCAAGAAGGCATCAAACACGGCGTACGAAAGGTGAATATCGACACCGATATTCGCTTGGCGATGACCGCGGCGATCCGCAAATTCATGAACGAGAAAAAATCCGCGTTCGATCCGCGCGATTATCTCAAGCCCGCGCGGGAAGCGGCGAAACAGATTTGCAAGCAACGCTACGAGCAGTTCGGCTGTGCTGGGCAAGCGAGCAAGATCAATGCGGTGCCGTTGGAGAAAATGGCGGAGCGCTACGGCAAGGGCGAGCTAAAGGCTGTTATCCACTAACAAACAGGGCTGCTGCGGCAGCCCAATTTTTTATAGTCCTTTCGTCTCGCACCTACCAGCACATGCAACGTAACTCTTTATTCTTTAATCGCATTCAGGGATTTTTCCGTAACGGACTCGACCTGGTCGAGTACGCAGGACTATTGGTCATCGGC
>JALYOK010000126.1 GCA_030856925.1 Pseudomonadota bacterium | reverse complement strand
CCCCCTAAAAATGGCGACTCCCCAGCGTAATTTCATTAAGCGTCGCGGAGCAAGCAGCAGCAAGGCGCCAAAAAACTAATGATCGGTGCGCTTGCGCACCATTCCAATGTTGGGCTTCCTTCGTTAGCCTAACCTACGCGCTGCTATTGGCTCCTGGCGATGTTGGGTTTTCGCAATAAATTCGCCGCGCAGGATCGGCGGCGGCTCGGACCAAGCGCGGTCAGCAACCGCAGGCTGATCCAACTTAAAGCGAGGTATGGGTTTGAGAGACGAACGGGGCAGGCCCCTACGCGAACGGATTGACGATGCGCAGCCCCGCAATCGTTTGGCCGTGTTGCATGTCTTCGCTAAGGAGAATCTCGCAACCCGAAACACGGGCCGCCTGAACGATCATGGCGTCCCAAAACGACAGGCTATTCAACCGCTGCAAATCGATAGCGGCCAGGATCAGCTCGAGGCTGGGAATAACGACGTCAAACTTTGCGAACAACTCCACGCGGCGGCGCGCCAGCATCACGTCCAGATTGAGTTTACCTACCGCGTTGGCGAAGTATTCCTGCAATACTTGCGTCGAAATCACGCCCGCTTTCGTAATACGCAGATCGGCGAGCAGGTCGACCGCGATTTGATTTTTGCGCGCGTCGAAACTATCGTCGCTGTAGAGCAGGATGTTAGTGTCGAGGAAACTACGCGCCACGGTAGCGATTCAGTCTCTCAGCGTAGATTTCCTCGCGGTCGAACTTCCAGCCATTGGAGTTACCTTGGCCGGACGTGCGGCGCAATTCCTCGACTTCAGCGTCAAGCGTCGCGCGTCCAGCCAACTGCTCGAGATACTCGCGCACCATTTGGTTCAGACTTTTACCCATCGCCTGCGCGGTAGCACGGGCGCGTTCGGCGATTTTTTCGTCAACAGAGAGGGTGATGTTCATGGCGCACTCCAAGATAACACGGATGATGTGTGCACATGTTATGTGTACACATCGACTGCGTCAAGCATACTCGCGTCTCGTCATCGCCGGGCCCTAAATTGACCAGGTTCGTCTTCAGTTAACATCCAAGCATGTCGGGATGAGAGCAAATATGGATGCGCGTCTCCAGGCATGTATGTCTAAGAGGCAAGCTGTTATTGGTTTCTGGCGATGGCATGGCTGAGAGGAAAGCTGTTATTGGCCCGGCCATGGGCGATGGTCGAGCCTATGCGTCGCCGAGCAAGCAGCAAACGCATAAAAAATATGTAGGGTGCGCTTGCGCACCATTCCAATGTTGGGTTTCCTTCGTCAGCGCAACCTTCGAGCTCGACCCGCTTGTCTTCCCAAAACTCTATTTATGTGTGAGTGTTTCGTTTCCACCTTGCGAAATCAATACAAGGGCGGGTTTCTCGCTCTCGAGTTCCGCCATGTGGGTCTTGATATCTTTACCCAGGACAACGCGGATGTCGACCCGTCGGTCCGGCGCTTCTATGCGGGCAACGACGGCGTAGCCGTGTAAAGTTTCCCTTACCTTTTCCGCTTGCTGCCGGAACCCGCTGCGATATTGGATTTCCGTTGTGACCTGCCGGTAAGGGGGTTGGTTGGTAAGGCGGTATACCGAAATTCCCTGCCGGCCGAACAACTGGCCCACGCGCTTTGCCAGGCCTGTCACGCCGTTGCCATTGGAAATTTCCAGACGGAATTCACCTCCTGCGACCGCGACGGGAGTTCGCGCGGGCACGATCGGCTTGGCGATTTTGGCTGCGGCCGGCGAAGCCACGCTTGCAGTCGCCTTCATGTTTGCGCCCGAGCCTTCGGCTTCGCCCCAAATCTGAAAACCTTCCGCGGTGCTCGGCGCTTGCACGGGAGAAAGTTCCGTTTTCTTAGCCTGGCCGCCGATACGCTTGGCGAGTGCGGCCTCTGCCATCTCCAAGTTATTGCGCGCCCACTCACTCTTGGGATCGAGGCTGAGGGCCGTGCGCAGCTCTTTGATCGCTGCCTCGTGCTGTCCCTGCAGATAGTGAACGTAGCCGAGATTGTTGTGAAGAAACGCGGCGCCCGGCCTTTGTTCGATTACCTCGCGCAGTGTGGATTCGGCTTCAGCGAAGCGGCCTTGTTGCGAATAGATGGTGGCCACGGCGTCGTGGGCCTCCACGTGGCGACGGTCGAGAGTCAAAGCCTGAACAAAGGCGTCTAAGGCGAGATCGTCATCGCCACGCGCCTGGTAATATTTGCCTCGCTCATATTGGGCGGCGGCGCTGCCGGCCGCCGCGCGCCAGAGTTCAACCCCGGGCTTAACGGCCATTTGCGGCTTAACAGGGGGCGCCACACAGGCGGGAAGCAGCGCAGAACCAAGGATGATCGCTGCAATGGGTCGTAGTCTGAACATGATTGTTTTCCTTTTTTGTTTGTTAGGGAAG
>JALYOK010000089.1 GCA_030856925.1 Pseudomonadota bacterium | reverse complement strand
ATCACTGATCGTGATGGGTCTGCAAACCATCGTCAGCCGCCAAGTGAAGATCACCGATGAGCCGGCGGTCGTCACTATTGGCAGCATCCACGGCGGCAACCGCTTCAATATCATCCCCGAAGAAGTGGAAATGGTCGGCACGATACGCACCTTTGATGAAGCGATGCGCGACGATATTCATAAACGCATCAAAAACACCGCGGAGATGATCGCTGCGAGCCAAGGTGCGACCGTGCAAGTCGAAATCGAAAAGCCTTACGCCGTGACCATCAACGACGAAGAACTGACGGCGCTGATGGCGCCGACTTTGAAACGCATTGCCGGGGATAAGAAAGCGCAGATTCAACCCAAGATTACCGTCGCCGAAGATTTCTCTGCCTACCAACAAAAAATTCCGGGCTTGTTTTACTTCGTGGGTATTTCGCCGGCGGGGACGGATCTCAGCAAAGTCGCCGTCAACCACTCGCCGAAATTCTTTGTCGACGAATCCGGATTGCTGCTCGGCATCCGCTCACTGGCCGCGTTGGCGGTCGATTATTTGCAGATGGGAAAATAAACTCCTCACGTACGCGCGCGGCTAAATGTCGTCGCATCTGCCTGGATGGGGCCACCTCGGGTCGGAGCCGCACCAATATTGGCTCCCAGGCCGATGATCAGGCCATTTAGCGCGTACCGGACATGACGATCACATTAAAGGATGTTCAATCCGCCGCCGCGGCGATTCGTGGCAGCTTGGTGGCAACACCCTGCCTGCATTCGCGTACCTTGTCGCAGATCACCGGCGCCGAGGTCTATCTTAAGTTCGAAAACCATCAATTCACAGCATCGTTTAAAGAGCGCGGCGCGTTGAATAAGTTGTTGTCGCTTGACCACGAACAGCGAAAGCGCGGCGTGATCGCCGCCTCCGCGGGCAATCATGCGCAAGGGCTTGCCTACCACGCCAAGCGCCTTGGCATTCCCGCCACCATCGTCATGCCGCGCTTCACCCCCAACGTCAAAGTGGAACATACCCGCGGCCACGGCGCGGAAGTGATCTCGCATGGCGACAATTTTGATGCAGCAAAAAATTACGCGATTAATTTGGCGGCCGAACGCGGCCTTACCTGGGTTCATCCCTACGACGACGAAAAGATCATCGCCGGCCAAGGCACCATTGCGCTCGAAATGCTGGCGACGCAGAATGACATCGACACGCTTATTATCCCGATCGGTGGCGGCGGCATGATCGCGGGTATGGCGGTCGCAGCGAAAGGCCTGCGGCCGGCCATCGACATCGTCGGCGTCCAGACGGAACGCTTTCCGTCGATGGTTTGCGCAATCAAGGGAATCGAACCGCAATTCGGCCGCAATACCATCGCCGAGGGTATTGCCGTCAAAGAGCCGGGTCGCATTACTCTGGGAATCGTGCGGGAACTCGTCAGCGAAATTCTACTGGTCGACGAAGGTGATATCGAACAGGCCATCGTGCTGTTGCTAGAAATCGAAAAGACCGTGGTCGAAGGCGCCGGCGCCGCAGGGCTCGCGGGGCTCATGAAATACCGCGAGCGCTTTCGCGGCAAGCGAGTCGGCTTGGTGTTATGCGGCGGGAACATCGACCCGTTGATGTTGTCAGACATCATTGAGCGCGGCATGGTTCGCGCGGGCCGATTGGCGAGAATACAGGTGGAGTTGCGCGATCTGCCCGGGTCGCTTGCGGAAGTGACGGCCTGCCTCGCGGACGTCAACGCCAATATCGAAGAGGTTCATCATCAACGCGCTTTCAGTCATTTGCCGATACAAAGCGCCGAGGTGGATTTTGTGTTGCAGACGCGCGGGCATCCGCATATCGAGCAGATCCTGGCGGCGTTGGAGCAAAAAGGTTTTAGTGCACAACTCGTCCATTAGAGATAAGGCAACTTAATGATAGTAGGGCAGGAGTTCTTTGATTTCTGCGCCGAAAGTTTTTCCAAACCAATATTACACACGCTCAGGAGAACAGCATGACTGAATTGCACCAACCATCTCGACGTAAGTTTTTGAAATTCGCCGGTGGCGCTGCCGTGGCGGCGGCCGGCGTTAACGCTCACGCCGCCGACGAAGAAGTGAAAGGGGATGCGAAGGACGACGCCAAAAACACCGTGATGACCGACGATGGCACTGATCTGCATTTTATTTCCAAGGGAACGGGTACGCCGCTCATCATGATTCCGGGTTGGTCGCAAACGGCGGCGATGTATAAGTACCAAATCGACGCGCTGTCGGACAAATATCGCTGCATCGCCATCGATATGCGAGGTCACGGCGATTCCGAGAAACCCGCCCACGGCTATCGCATGCAGCGCCTCGCCGCCGATCTGCGCGCATTTATCTACTACGAAGATCTTGCGGACGTGGCGGTGATGGGCCATTCAATGGGTTGTTCGGTGATCTGGGCCTATTGGGATATGTTTGGCAGCGACCGAATTTCCAAGATCGTTCTCATCGACCAAGCGCCGACGGTGACCAGTCAACCGGGTTGGACCGATGAACAAAAAGCCGAGGCCGGCGCCATCTTCGATCCAGCGACGTTATACAAAATCGCCGCCGACCTGAGCGGGCCGGACGGCGTGAAAACCACCGAAGGATTTTTCGCGCCGGAAGGTATATTTTTCACCAAAGAATTTCCGGAAGATCAGCGCAAATGGGCGCTCGAGCAAAACCTAAAATTCCCGCGGAAGCACGCCGCGGAATTGCTGGTAAATCACTGCACCCAAGATTGGCGCGACGTGATCCCCCGCATCGACAAACCGACTTTGGTTGTCACCGGCAAGGCGAGTTTCTTCCCGCTGAAATCGCAAGAGTGGATCGCGAAGCAAATTAAAGGCTCGAAGCTCGAAGTGTTCGACGCCGAAGAAGGCGGCAGCCACTTCATGTTCTTGGAAAATCCGGAAAAATTCAACCAGATCGTTGGAGAATTCTTGGGCTAAATCGTAGGAGTGATAGAGCGAAAGCGAAACCCATCATTCGAAGTGGCCGAAGAGGCAATACCAGCGTGCCACGCAGCATGGCGTGCCGGGAGAGCTCCACCCCGCTTGACCCCTGGCTTAATCGCTATTTGGCTTTTTGCCGTGGTTTGTTCGCTCGCAGCCGGCGTATTTCTTTCGGGTCGGCAACTAGCGGGCGATAGATTTCGACGCGATCGTACTGGTGCAAAACATGGTCGGGCGAAACAAGTTTACCGAAGATGCCGATTTTGTTTTGGGCTAGATCGATCTCCGATATCCTCTGCAATATGCCTGAGCGATGAATCGCCTCGATCACCGTTGTGCCCGGCGGCACGGCTAGCGCGAGGATAACCTCGCGATCGGGCGATGCGAAAGCGACTTCGACTGTCAGCGTCTCGCTATCAGGTTGCGCCATTGACTACAGTTACGTGGACGGTTTCTTCGCGTCCAAATTATCCCAGTAACGCACGATCAGCGATAGCTTGTCGAAGACGGTAAGCGCATCTCGAATCTGCGAACTGAGCCGATCTTCACGGGTTTTACCCAGCAAAGGATTAAACTCGACCAGAGACACTAGCCGGCCTCCAGCGGCGATGCGCAATGCGGTGATCCAAACGCCATGGTCTTCATATATCCGAACCGGTTGGCCGATGTGGCAGCGCTTACGAGCGATCACTCGATCGTCTTGCGAAGCGGCTTCCGGCAGAAGTCCCGAAATATCGCTGTTGAGCCAGCCATGGGCGGCCCAGGCTTGATCGAAATCGAGAGGCGTGGAGAGGCCTTGGTGTGGCGATAGTTTCTTGACCAGGAACGTGAAGATGGTGGGTAACTCATCCCACTGCCTCGGGATGCCGTTGCCGCTGCGGTCGTGGCCGGGTGCGGCGATGAGTTCAAGTTCCGGATAGTCGGCGATGCCCCTGAGCACGGCCTGTCCGAAGGCCTGAAGCGCATTGAATTGGTTGGCTGCCGGGACGGCGTAAAAGGCTTTCATTTCCCACAGCGCCGCTCGCCAGCGCAACAA
>JALYOK010000076.1 GCA_030856925.1 Pseudomonadota bacterium | reverse complement strand
GATCGGCCCAATTCCGCTGGAGGACGAAGTGCGTTTAGGCCGGCAGATCGCAGGCAATTTGATGGGCGCAGCGCCGCTGGTGAAGGACGACATGCTGCAACAGTACGTCAATCGAGTGGGGCGCTGGGTCGCGCTACAAAGCGACCGGCCTGATTTGAAATGGACCTTCGGCGTGATTCAAACGGACGATATCAATGCATTTGCCGCGCCCGGTGGTTATGTATTCATCACGCGCGGCCTATACGCAACACTGAAGGACGAGGGCGAACTCGCCGGTGTGCTGGGGCACGAGATCGCTCATGTGCAACAAAAGCATCACCTGAAAGTGCTGCAGAAAAGTCAGCTTTTGGATATGGGCGCGAACATTCTGAAAAAACGCGTCGACAAGGGTGGGTCTGCGGCCCAGCGAATTATCGGCAGCGGCGCGGAAATCTTTTCACGTGGGCTGGACAAGGACGCGGAGTTCGAAGCGGATCGATTGGGCGTTATATTGGCGGCGCGGGCGGGGTATGACGCATGGGGATTGCCTTCGGTGTTGCAGGAGATCAGCGCGGTCAGCAGCAGCGACAACGCGGTGGGGATGCTATTCAAAACCCATCCCCATCCCGATGAGCGATTGAACAGGCTCGCCGATGCCATGGGGGAGCGGCTGGATTACCTCAAAACTTCTGACAATGGCAAGGGGCGGTTTTATAAACTGGCGGCAAAGTAACCGATCAGCGCAATCTTGCGTAAAGTCTTGATAATGGTTTGCGGTTTGTTGTAAATACGGGCATATACGCTAACTTAATGACGTCGACTTCTGTCGCGACGACATGAGCCACGAGGCTTATCCAGCTTGCCTCGTGGCAAGGCATACCGTGAGAGGCAATGGCCCAAGGTGGCCCTAGGCCAGCCCTCCACCCCGTATCCATGCGGTTCCTGGCAGTGGTCATTTGGTTTTAAAAATCACCATATGTTGCCACGGCAGCGTATTCGCGGTGCGTTCCCAAATAAGCCCATTCTGCGCTGCTTCGCGACGAATCTGCGCTTCGCTCATCTTGTGTAGCGGCTTGATCGGGACTTGTGGATCCTCGGCGCGGTATTCGACAAACACCAGCCGCCCACCGGGCCGCAGCGCGCTTATGATGCTGGTCAGCATTTCGCTGGGAAATTCGAGTTCGTGATAAACATCGACCATGATGGCGAGATCGGCGACGTCCTCAGGCAGCGTCACGGATTTATCCGAGCCCAGAACCGGCTGTATGTTGCCGAGCCCAGGTCGTTTAGCGACGGCATCGAGCATCGCAACCATTTCGGGTTGGACGTCGACGGCGTAAACCTTGCCCTTGGGGCCGACCAACTCGGCGATGCGCCTCGAGTAATATCCGGTGCCGGCGCCGACGTCCATCACGTTCATGCCGGGCTTCAATCCCAGTTCGCGCAACAGTAAATCACCGCGCTCTTCCCGTTCGCGTTCTTCCCGCTCGAGCCATTGCGCGCCCTGCCAACCCATGACCTGGGCAATCTGCCGACCCAGGTAGCTCTTGCCGATGCCGTCGGCGGTGGCGGGGATTGGGCGGTAAAGATCCGCACTCGCAGGCGATAACGCGGGCAGCATCGAACCGAAAAATATCAGGCCGGCAATCAGGCGCAGGGCGCGTTTACTTTTCAGAGTCATTTTCGAAGGCGTCGTCGTTAGCCGGAGCCACGCCGGAGCGGACTAACGCTTCCGTCAACGTCGGTTCACACAGTTCAATAAAGCGATAGGCATAACCGCGCAAATAGCGCCCCCGGCGCACCGCAATACGCGTGGTGTTCGTTTCGAACAAATGAACGCTGTCGAGCAAGCTGAGACCGGTATCTCGCACCGGGTTAAACGCCATCGAGGCGACGATGCCCACACCCAGACCGAGTTCAACGTAGGTCTTGATCACGTCCGCATCGAGCGCGGACATAACGATATCCGGCACGAGACCGGCCTTGGCAAAGCTTTGATCGATGCGCGAGCGCCCGGTAAAGCCGTCGTGATAGGTGATGATGGGATGCTCGACAACCGCTTTTAGTGTAAGCGGGCGAATTTTTTCGAGTAAATGGCCGCTCGGAACGATGACTGCATGGCGCCAGGAATAATACGGAAATGTCGCCAGGTCGGTTACCTGTTCGAATGCCTCGGTGGCTAGGCCGATGTCGGCTTCGCCGGCAAGCAACATCGAAATGATCTCGCCGGGGCTGGCCTGGTGCAACACCAAGTGAACTTTCGGAAACGCCTGTTTGAACCGGGTCACCACTTGCGGTAACGCGTAACGAGCCTGAGTATGGGTGGTGACGACCGTGAGTTGACCCTGGTCGCGATTGCTGAATTGTTCGGCAAGCCGCTTGATGTTTTTTGCATCGAGCAGCATACGCTCGACAATCTGCACCAACTCACCGCCTGGCTCAGTCAGTCCAAGCAGGCGCTTGCCCTTGCGCAAAAAAAGCTCAACCCCGAGTTCGTCTTCGAGGTCCTTGATATGTTTGCTGACCCCCGACTGCGAAGTGAATAACGCGTTGGCGACCTCGGTGAGATTGTAATTGCACCTCACGGTCTCTCGAAAAATACGCAATTGTTGGAAATTCACTAGTGCGCCTAGTCGCGCACCGGACGCTCGAACACTCGAAGCCGGGAGGGCACGATGCGAACCGACAGTCCGTCGGAAAGCGCCAGCTCAGCTATTCTCTCGCGCGTCAGTTCGACTTCAAAATGTTTGACCTCATTGCCTTCCGTTGCATTAAGGCCCGTTAATTCGACTCGCGCAATCCCACCAAAAGAGTGAATTCGGTGCACGGTCGCCGCCACTCCCTCTTGAGAATTAGGATCGACGATTATCTCGAGTTCATGCGGGCGGGCGAAGGCAACTACTTCTGCGCCGTGGGGAAGATCGGATCGATCATGGGCAAGATCATTCTCGCCTACCCGCAGACGCGGGCCGTCTACCCGGCCGTGGAAGAAATTGACCGCGCCGAGGAAGCCGTACACAAACGGTGTCGCGGGACGATCGTAGACTTCGCTCGGTTGTCCGACTTGCTCGACCCGCCCTTGGTTCAGCAACACCACGCGGTCCGCTACCTCCAGCGCTTCTTCCTGATCGTGAGTGACGAAGATCGAGGTGACGTGCAGTTCGTCGTGCAGGCGGCGCAGCCATCGACGCAGCTCTTTGCGCACCTTGGCGTCCAGTGCGCCAAACGGTTCATCCAGCAGCATCACGCGCGGCTCCACCGCGAGCGCGCGGGCGAGCGCGACACGCTGACGCTGCCCGCCGGAAAGCTGGGCCGGAAACCGGTCCGCCAACGAGCTAAGCTGCACCAGGTCCAACAGCTCCTGAACCCGGCGCCGGATCTCACTGTTCGTTTGGCGCTGCTTACGCGGCTTTACCCGCAGACCAAATGCGATATTGTCGTATACGGTCATATGCCGAAACAACGCATAATGCTGAAACACAAACCCGACTTGCCGTTCGCGTACATGGGTCTCGGAAGCGTCTTCGCCCTCCAGCAATACCTGGCCGCTGTCGGCGGTTTCCAGTCCCGCGATGATGCGCAGCAACGTTGTTTTGCCGCAGCCCGAAGGACCCAGCAGCGCCACCAGTTCGCCGGTAGGAAAATCGAGCGTGACGTCGTCCAGGACAACGAAGCTGCCGAAGGTCTTGCGAATCGCTTGTACCTGAATGCTCATGGGGTTTCGTCCTCGATCACATTGCGCCCGGCCTTCCAATCGACGTAGCTCTTAATCGCCAATGTGATCAACGCAAGCAATGCCAACAAAGAAGCGACGGCGAACGCAGCGGCGAAAGTGTATTCGTTATACAGAATTTCAACGTGCAGCGGTATGGTATTCGTTTCACCGCGAATGTGGCCCGAGACGACGGACACGGCGCCAAACTCGCCCATCGCGCGGGCGTTGCAGAGAATCACGCCATAGATCAATCCCCATTTGATGTTGGGTAGCGTCACCTTGTAGAACGTTTGCCAGCCGGATGCGCCGAGCACGATTGCCGCTTCCTCCTCCTCCCGCCCTTGCGCCTGCATCAGCGGAATCAGCTCGCGCGCGACGAATGGAAAGGTGACGAACACCGTGGCCATCACGATGCCGGGCACTGCAAAGATGATCTTGAGGTCGTGTTCGTAAAGCCACGGGCCAAACCACCCTTGGGCGCCGAACACCAGTACATAGATCAGTCCGGCTATGACCGGCGATACCGAAAACGGCAAGTCGATCAAGGTCACCAAAAAGTGCTTGCCGCGGAAGTCGAATTTAGCGATGGACCAGGCCGCCGCCACGCCGAACACCAAGTTGAGCGGTACTGCGATCGCGGCGGCAAGCAAAGTCAAGCGAATCGCGGACAGCGCGTCGGGATCGGATAAAGCCGCAAAGTAGGTCGACCAACCCTTACGAAGCGCCTCGAAAAATACGGCGATAAGCGGCAAAAGCAAAAATACAACAAAGAACGTTAATGACACGCCGAGAATTAACCATTTCACCCAAGGCGCTTCCCGGGTGGCGGCATTTGCTTCAAAGCGTGCGGCGCGGTCACCACGCCAACCTAGAGCACCGACCGCGGCGGCCATCAGAGTTCTCTCCCGGTGCGCTTCGCAGTCCAAGCCTGCAAGCCGTTGATCGCGAGCAACAGCACGAATGAAAACATCAGCATCACCGCCGCAATCGCCGTTGCGCCGGCGTAATCATATTGTTCTAGCTTGGTGATGATGATCAGCGGCGTAATTTCCGAGACCATCGGAATATTGCCGGCGATAAAGATAACCGAGCCATATTCGCCGACTGCGCGCGCAAAAGCCAATGCGAAACCTGTCAGCAAGGCGGGCAAAAGGATCGGCAGAAGGACGAGCCGAAAGGTTTGCCAGCGATGCGCGCCGAGGCTGGTGGCGGCCTCCTCGATCTCAGTCTCCAAATCTTCGAGAATCGGTTGCACTGTGCGCACTACGAAGGGCAAACCGATGAATACCAACGCCACCAAAATGCCGAGCGGCCCGAATGCTACTTTAATGCCCAAGGGTTCGAGAAATTGGCCCAGCCACCCATTCTTGGCGTACAACGCAGTCAGTGCGATACCTGCGACTGCGGTCGGCAGGGCGAAAGGGAGGTCCACCAGAGAGTCGACCAGTTTTTTACCAGGAAAACGGTAGCGCACCAACGCCCAAGCGAGCATCAGCCCAAACACCGTGTTGATCGCGGCCGCCAGCAACGATGCGCCGAAACTCAACCGATAGGAAGCTAATACCCGCGGCGCGGTGACCACGGTCCAGAATTCGCTCAAGCTTAGGCTGGCCGCCTTCAAAAAGACTGCGGCGAGCGGTATCAGGACAATCAGCGATAGATAGACGAGCGTAAAGCCCAACGACAGGCCAAACCCAGGCAAGACGCGGGTTGCACGGATTGAAGCCATCAAGTCGACCTTCGGTGCGCGTGCAGCGCACAGAACCTTGAGAATGACAAACAGGCAAAAGCCTTCCTTGCCGGAGCCTTACAAAGCAAGCGCATCCAGAACTCCTAGTAGCCAGCGAAGGAACAGAGTCTACTCGGCGCACGCACGACCTGTAAATCACCAATTCTGCGTTGCTTATGCTTGTGTCTGCAAAGGCGTTGCCGATTCGGACGGCGATCGGCAAGGAACACCTTCAGATATCAGGGCGGGCAGAAGAAATTTTTATAATGTCGCACGCACCGGATGCGTTACTCTTCCCGCGCCGGCGGGCTGGCGTTCGATCCGTTGGCGCTGCGTTCACCTTTGATAAATCTGATCGAACATCGCGCCGTCGACAAAGTGCGCCTTTTGCGCCTTCTGCCAGCCTCCAAACACTTCATCGATATTGAACATCGCGACCTTTGGGGACTGGCGGGCATACTTTGCCGCCGCCTCACGCAACGTCGGACGATAGAAGTTCTTACCGATCAGATCTTGGCCTTCCGGCGAGTAAAGAAATTGTAAGTAAGCCTCCGCCACTTTGCGGGTCTTGCGTTTGTCGACCACTTTATCGACCAGCGCAACGGGCGGTTCGGCCAGCATGCTAACCGAAGGCATAACGATCTCCACTTTGTCGGGACCTATTTCCTTGGCGGCGAGCAGCGCTTCGTTTTCCCACGCAAGCAACACGTCGCCAATGCCGCGTTCAACGAACGTAGTGGTTGAACCGCGCGCCCCCGAATCGAGAATCGGAACATTCTTGTAGAGTTTCGTCACAAAGTCGCGTGCCTTGGCTTCGGCATTTCCGTTGGCTTTAAGCGCATAGCCCCACGCCGCGAGATAGTTCCAGCGCGCGCCTCCCGATGTCTTCGGGTTGGCGGTAATGACCGAGATTCCCGTTTTGATAAGATCGGGCCAATCCTTGATGGCTTTAGGATTGCCCTTGCGCACCAGAAAAACGACGGTCGAGGTATAAGGGGAGCTGTTGTTCGGCAGACGTTTTTGCCAGTCTTTGGGCAACAGCTTGCCGCGGCTCGAGATCTCGTCCGTATCGTAGGCAAGCGCGAGGGTAACAACGTCGGCTTCGAGCCCATCGATCACAGCTCGGGCCTGTTTGCCTGAGCCGCCGTGCGATTGCTTGATCGTTACCTTCTCTTTCGCTTTTGCCTGCCACTGTTTGGCGAACGCAGCGTTGATATCCTTATACAACTCGCGGGTGGGATCGTAGGACACATTGAGCAGCGTCACATCAGCCTGCGCCATTATCGCCGTCAGGAGCCCAGAACCTAATAGAAGTCCGCCGACCATTTTTTTAATCTGCATTAACTGCATATTTTTCCTTTCACATTGGCAATAATCGATTTGTGACCGTTATGAACGTCTAGCCGTATTCCAGAATATGTGTTTCCCTGTTAGTTTTGCGCTGCTCGGTCTTAACGACAGCTCATAGAATAGAGGCTTCGAGTGTTCGTTCAAACGAAGAAAACTTGATATGGTTATCAATTGTCAAGAAAACCGCGCCAGCCCCAACGCTCGCGAAGAAATAAAGGTTGCGAGATTAAATTGCCGGCAAAAGTCGCAAAAACCGTATCTGGAAAATAATTCGCGAAAAGTGATTTACTGAAGCCCGGGTTATTCCACGATCTGCAACTGGGCGAGCCGCGCGTAAATTCCGCCTTGGTCCAGCAATTGACTCGGCGGACCGGATTCGACCACTGTGCCGCCATCGATCACGATGACTCTATCGGCGCGGCGCACGGTGGAGAGGCGATGCGCGACAATTACCGTCGTGCGGTGTTGCGAAGCGGACTCGATCGCCCGTTGCACCGATCGTTCCGATTCCGCATCGAGAGCGCTGGTCGCTTCGTCTAACAGTAACAGTGGCGCGTCTTTCAGGATGGCGCGAGCGATGGCGATACGCTGCCGCTGACCTCCCGATAGCCGCACGCCGCGCTCGCCGAGAAAGGTTTGGTAGCCTTGCGGCAGTATTTCGAGGAAACCATGAGCCTGAGCCGCTTGGGCGGCGGCGACGACTTCAGCGTCGGTCGCGCTGGGTTTTCCGTAACGGATATTCTCCATGGCATTGGCGGAAAAAATCACCGTGTCCTGTGGGACGATGGCGATCGTCTCCCGCAGCGCCGCGAGCGGCCACACGGGTAACATCATGCCGTCGATGGTTATGTCACCGGCCTGCGGATCGTAGAATCGCAGCAACAGTTGGAATAGCGTGGTCTTGCCGGCGCCCGACGGGCCGACGATGGCGACGGTCTCCCCTGCGGCTACACTCAGTGATAGACGATTCAAGGCGGGCGCGCGAGGCCGGGAAGGGTAGTGGAACAACACATCGCGAAACACCACCCGCACGCCGCCGCTGGGTTGCGGTATGGTCCGCCGCCCATCAGGCGAGGTAATGTGGGGCACTGCGGTGTACAACTCCAGTAATCGCTCCATCGCGCCGCTGGCGCGCTGAATGTCGCCGATGACTTCAGCCAACGCTCCAACCGACCCAGCCACTAACGCGACGTATAAAATCGCCTGCGCCAACTGGCCGGGAGTCATGGTTCCGGCGGACACGGCTCGCGCACCGAGCCACAAGCCATAGATGGCGCCGCCGAAGACGATGACAATAACGATTGCCGTCAGCCAGGCGCGGGCGCGGGTGCGGCTGACCGCCGTTTCGAACGCCGCTTGGGTGCTCGCGCCAAAACGTCGTTTCTCAAAGCTTTCGTTGGTGAACGCCTGGACAATGGTCATGGCGTTCAGGATTTCGCCCGCGACGGCGCTGGAATCGGCGATGCGATCCTGTGAGGCGCGAGACAACTTACGCACACGGCGGCCAAACAGCGCGATGGGAATCATGACCAAGGCGATGACCAATAAGATAATGAGTGTCGCGTGTGGCGCTGTGACGATCAGCATCGCCAGCCCACCGATGAATAGAAACAGATTGCGCAGCCCCATTGAGACACTGCTGCCGATGACGGTCTGCACCAGGGTCGTGTCCGTCGTCAGGCGGGACAACACTTCGCCGGTTTGGGTGGTCTCGAAAAACGCCGGGCTTTGCAGCAGCATGCGCTCATACACCGCCCCGCGCAGATCGGCGGTGACGCGTTCCCCCAGCCAACTGACCATATAAAACCGCGCCGCGGTAAACACGGCCAAAACGCAGGCGATGGCGAACAGCGATAAAAAATACACGTCGATCGAGGCTAGGCTTGCGGGCGTGTTTGCGCTGATCGCACGTTGCGCGAAACCCAGGTCGATCAAATTCTTGAAGGCGAACGGGACTGCCAGCGTGGCGCCGGCCGCCACGCATAGAAACACAAAGGCGAGCAAAAATCGGTTGCGGTAAGGCCGACAAAAGGGCAACAACTGTTTAAGCGCCGACAGACGATTCATATTAGTAGAGGTAGCCGGCTTCTTCATGGCCCGATGAGGTACGCCAACTTTTTCGATTTTGGAAGTTGCTTTATCTGCCACTCGGCGCGAGATGCACTCGGTCGATCCGGATACGATTTCGATCCAAGCAAACGCAGTGGCGGATTGCCCTTGGTGTACTTCGCTCCTTGGCCCATGACGTGGGCCGCATAACGCGCTGCAAGATCGTTGGTGATGCCGGCGTAGTAAGCGCCGTTGGCGCACTCGATTAAATACAGGCGCCACATCGTTACGCGACTATTAGGCTGGGTTGCATCGAGGCGGGGGGATAAAACTAAGCGGGAGGCAGGGTTGGTTTCGATGGTCGTGCAATAACATCGCGTCGAGCCATAATCCGCTCCCCCAATTTAGGCCGGGGGCCATGGCAAAAGTCGAAACAATGTCACGCAATGCTTCTTTCCAAGAGGTCGATGCGACGAAGTC
>JALYOK010000071.1 GCA_030856925.1 Pseudomonadota bacterium | reverse complement strand
GGCTTCGTTGCTCGTCGTTGCATAGAGCCCGCTATGCGGCCTCCTCGCGCCTCGCCAGACGAAAAAATCCATCATTTTTATTTGTCCCGTTAATTATGGCGCACTACGCTAGGAGCCGCGCCGCACTTTGCATTTCACTATAAACGGGGTACGCTGACCAGACAATTAGATTCTAACTTGCGTTGACCCGCGTGAAACGCCTATACGCCGCCGCCGATTTGATCGAAGCCCAGTTGCTTAAGGATTTGCTCCGGGAAGCCGGGATCGTCACGGACATTTTCAACCAAAATGCGCGTAGCGGTACGGGTGAAATCCCGTTTACCCACGCCTATCCCGAGCTTTGGTTAAAAAACGACTACGATCATCAACGGGCACGGCAGATTATCGACGACTATGAAAATACCGAAATACCCAGCGGCGTGATCTTTTGTCGTTCGTGCCAGGAAGAAAATCCGCGCAACTTTGCGAGCTGTTGGCAGTGTGGGCGGCTAATTACATAATGCGTCATTGAGGATGACGCGAAGTTATCTGATTTGATGCCGCCGAGATTGCTCCGTCGCTGAGTTTACCCTCGAGCGCAGCGAACGGCTTCTCGCAAAGACGGTAAAACAAAGATGACTAAAGGCCGCTATATCGCGATCTTGCTTTCGATCGGCATCAAATTGCACGCCTTGATCTTCCAACTCTTATCTTGCTGGCGTTCGACGGTGAATACTGCGAGCAGCAATAGATTTTCATCGGGTAGAAATTGAATGCCTTGTAAAATTCGGCCTTGCGCGATCGAGGGCGTTAAAAACTTCACTTCGCGCGGGTTATAGATCGGACCGTAATGGTCGCGCACCATTCGGTTGAACGATTCGGGCGTTGGAAAGCGCTCCTTTACGCTGGGCGCCGCAAGCGCATAGGACGCCTCGCCATCGTCGCGCTGGAAGGCATCGAGTTGGTTTTGAATCACCTGGCGAATATCGGCCCAGTCCTGCCCCGTCGGCCAAGCGTCCCCCGCCGCAAACACACTGCTAGAATGCAGCAAGACCACGGCAAAAATCCAGCGTAATGAGACATTCATGTTAGCCTCCCGAATCGATCAAAGAATCACACAAGTTTCGATTACCCAATTTAAGCTTAGTTCAAAATGATCACAGCGAGCAGCGCCGCCCCGCTAAATCCCAGCGCCGCGCTGGCATTGGCTAGCCTTGAGCGCCGCATGGATGTTTGTTGTTACGACAGCATTCGCAAAACGGCACGCCAGTTGTTCTTCCCAGCCCGGGTCCCGGCGGGTATCGATGATCTCAATCGCCTCGCGCAGCAACTTCATCCGCCCGTGACAATCGCCGGCGGCAAGCGCCTGCGTTTCGTGGTTCAGGAATCCGGCGCCGCGACGCGAAACTATGAGACGCAGATTTTCGCAACCGGCGCGGTGCCGACGCGGCCCGGCAATCTCCACGATGGCTTCAATGCTTTAGTCTGGCTAACGTTCCCGCACACCAAAGCCGCTCTCAACGCGCGCCATGTGGCGGCACAACGAGTTGCCGCGAAATCGTCGCATCGAACCCCGGCGCAAGATGCGTTGACCTTGTTCGACGAATGCGGTGTGATTGTCGCCAGCGACCGGCAGGATCTGTTGGCGCTGATCGCCGGTTTTGAGTGGAAGCAGCTTTTCTGGCGGCGGCGCGGCGAACTCAATCGGCATATGAAATTTTTTCTGTTCGGTCATGGTCTGATGGAGCAATTACTCAACCCCTATGTCGGCCTGACGGGCAAGGCGCTTTTAATCACGGTCGAATCGGCATGGCTGGAAGCCTCGCCGGATGTGGCTTGCAGCTATATCGACGCCACCTGCCGCGCCCTGATTGCCTCCGCTGGCGCCCTATCCCGCAGCCGCGACCTGATGCCGCTTCCGGTGCTGGGCATCCCCGGATGGGCGCCGGAAAACGGCGCTGAAGCATACTACGACAACGTACAGTACTTTCGCCCGGGCCGCCGCGTCAGCGCGAAAAGGATAGGATGATGCGTCATTGGTTAGTTTTGCTAGGATTCGCGCTGTCCGCGTGCGGCTCGCCACCGATCGATTATCGCGGCGGCAATGCCGCCCGGTTTGAGCAGCCACAACGCAACGGTCTAGGCCGTCCGTTGATCGCCGTCGCCCTGGGCAGCGGCGGGCCGCGCGCCTTGGCCCACGTCGGTGTGCTCAAGGCGCTGGAAGCCAACGGCATCGTGCCGGACCTCATCGTCGGCACCAGTTCCGGCGCCATCGTCGGCGCCTTATACGGCAGCGGACTGCCGCTAGCTGAAATTGAAACGATGGCGATGGATTTGCAGCCCACCGCGATTTTGGACTTTTCGTATTCCGATCGCGGCTACATTCGCGGCGAGGCGTTGCAGAATTTCGTCAACCGGCTGGTCAAACAACGGCCCTTGGAGCAGCTTCCCAAGGAGGTGGCCATCGTCAGCACCGACTTGAAAACCGGACGAGCGGTGGTGTTCAATCGCGGTGACACGGGATTAGCGGTGCGGGCGTCGAGCGCAATCCCGGGCCGCTTCCAGCCGGTCAAGATCAACGGCAAGCTTTATCTCGACGGCGACCTGGTCAGCCCGGTGCCCATGCGAATCGCGCGGGAACTCGGCGCCGACGTAGTGATCGGTATCGACGTATCGGCCTTCATCGAAGATACGCCGACCGAGAAAAGTTTCCCGACCGAATGGATCACCACCGGCACCATGCGCAAGACCATCGTCGATCACGAAGCTCAATACGCGGACGTCATCATTCATCCCAACATCGGCTATTACGCCGGCTGGAGCGAGGCCTACAAACGCAATTGCTTCGCCATCGGCGAACAGGCGACGCTTGCCGCGATCCCGCAGATCAAGGCGGCGATTGCTGTGGCGAGTGCGAAACTCGCTCGCTGAATTTAAGGGGCAACAATGCGGTCGGCAAGAAACGACCCCAAGTTGATGGTCGCGGGTGGCGGCTTTTAGGCATCTAAAACCCCCATCGCGCAATCTAACGTGACACGCGCTGAGCGGTCTTGGCAAAGGCAATCGCTACGTGCTCTCCGAAGGCCTTAACTTTTGCGGATTGCCGGCGTTGCTG
>JALYOK010000065.1 GCA_030856925.1 Pseudomonadota bacterium | reverse complement strand
GGGGTGTCGCCCATAACGCCGGATCATGTCAATCCCGAGGCGCCATGGCCGCATGTCGATCATTTGGCGGCGGAGACGGAGCGCGCCGGTCATTGCTTGGTCGAACGCTTGACGGTTTACCCAAAATATATCGACGCGCGCGAACAATGGATCGCCGCGCAATTGCATCCGCATGTGCTGCGCTTGAGCGACAGTGGCGGATTGGCGCGCCCCGGGCTGTGGTCACCAGGCTTGCGTGTTGTCGATACAACTGCCGACGAGCGCGATGTCGCTTCCCGGGCGACACCCTTATTCGACCGAACAATAGCTCACTTGGTAGAGCAAACGCTGGCCGGCCGCGAGTTGAACGAAGCGGAAATTGCTGCGTTATTTAACGCGCGCGGCGGCGATTTTCATCACATCTGCCGGGCGGCGGATGCGCTTCGCAAAGCCACTGTCGGCAACACGGTGCGCTACGTGGTCACGCGCAACATTAACTACACCAACGTCTGCCTGTACCACTGCGGCTTCTGCGCATTTTCCAAAGGCAAAACTCACGAAGCGCTGCGCGGCGAGCCGTACATGGTTGAGTTGCCCGAGATCGCCCGCCGCGTGCGTGAAGCGTGGCAGCGCGGCGCCACCGAAGTGTGCATGCAAGGCGGCATTCATCCGGCATTCACAGGTAATACCTATCTCGATATTTGTCGAACAGCGAAAGAAGCGGTCGCTCAGATCCATGTACACGCCTTCTCGCCGCTGGAAATTACCCACGGGGCGAGAACGCTTGGGCTATCGACCAAACAGTTTTTGCAAGAGTTGAAAGCAGCCGGACTAGGTTCTCTGCCCGGCACAGCGGCGGAGATCCTCGACGACGAGGTTCGCCGCGAAATTTGTCCGGACAAGGTCAACACGCAAGAGTGGCTCAATATCATGGGCGAAGCGCATGGACTCGGTCTGCGCACAACATCGACCATCATGTTCGGCCACTTGGAAGGCTACCGGCATTGGGCACGGCATTTGCTGCACTTGCGGGCGCAACAGCAGCGCAGCGGCGGCTTCACCGAATTTGTGCCGCTGCCTTTTGTGCATATGGAAGCCCCGCTTTACTTGAAAGGACGCACACGCAAAGGCCCGAGTTTGCGCGAGACCATTCTGATGCACGCCGTTGCGCGCCTGGTATTGCATCCGCATATTCGCAACATTCAAGTCTCGTGGGTCAAGGTAGGCCCGCGTTGGGCGCAGCATTGCTTGCAAGCCGGCGCCAACGACATGGGCGGCACGCTGATGAACGAATCGATTAGCCGCGCGGCCGGCGCCGCGCACGGCCAGGAACTCGATGCCGACGCGATGCAAGCGCTAATCCTCTCTATCGGCCGCGATCCGCAGCAACGTACGACACTTTATGCGTCGGCCAGCGCCGAACGCCAAGCGTGTGCGAAAGTCGCCGCCGCATTGCAAGAGGCGGTCAATACGCCGCTGCGCGCGCAAATGCGTAATGACTCGCTCGCCACAAAATGTTAGCGCGGCGATCCGCCGTTGCGCTTATTTTGATGGAATGCGATAGCCAACCTCGATTATGCTAAAGCTAGGCTATAAAGCCTCCGCAGAACAATTCTCACCGCGCGAGCTTCTGAATTTTGCCCGCCTTGCGGAAGAGCTCGGCTTCGATTCCGTTTTTATCAGCGATCATTTTCAAGCCTGGCGGCACACGGGCGGCCACGCGCCATTCGCGCTGGCGTGGCTGGGCGCGCTTGGCGCCACTACATCGCGCATTGTCATGGGCACCAGCGTGCTGACCCCGACCTTTCGCTATCACCCATCGATTGTCGCGCAAGCCTTCGGCACTCTGGGCACGATGTTTCCGGGCCGCGTCATTCTCGGTATCGGCACCGGCGAATCGCTAAACGAAACACCGGCGACCGGGATCCCATGGCCGCCGCAGCAGGAGCGCACGGCGCGCTTTCGCGAGTCGGTCGAACTCATTCAACTGCTGTGGCGCGAGGAGCGCGTCGGCTTTCGAGGCAAGTTTTACCAGACGCAAAACGCGACCATCTATGATCGGCCGGCCGAGCCCGTGCCGATCTACATCGCCGCCGGCGGGCCGGTGATCGCCAAGTTCGCGGGCGAGCAAGGCGCGGGCTTTATCTGCACCAGCGGTAAGAAACGCGAGCTCTACAGCGAAACTTTATTGCCCAGCGTTAGTGCCGGCCTCGTCAAAGCAGGTCGGGCGCCGCACGATATCGATCGCATGATCGAAATGAAAGTCTCTTTCGACAACGACTACCAACGCGCCTACACGGACACGCGACATTGGGGCGCATTGGCATTGTCGCCGGAAGAGAAAATGAATGTCGACGATCCGCTGGAAATGGAGCGCCGCGCCGATGCGCTACCGGTTGAGCGTACCGCGCAACGTTGGATCGTTTCCAATGATCCGGATGAACACGTCGACAAAATCAAACCCTATATCGACCTCGGGTTCAATCACTTGGTATTTCACGCGCCCGGCCCGGATCAAGAACGATTTCTGCGTTTGTATGCCGAGCACGTAATACCTTTGCTGCGCAAACGCTTCGGCTAGGGTTAGTGTCAGTACACGGCGAATTTACGTTTTTGGCATTTTGGAGTAATCTTCACCGCCCCAATCGCCTTGGTTTTTTAGCCCAAAGAAATTGAGCTCGATTGTGAGTCCATCGGGATCCTTGAAGAACATTTGATAGAGATCGAAATCCGGCAAGGCGCGTTCCCGATAATCCATTTTCATACTCTCAAAGCGTTGGCGAAATTCGTCGGGCTTATCGGCCAGAAACGCGATGTGATCGACCACGCCAGTATTAGAAATCGCGGCGTCCGGCGGCGACCCAAGGTAATAAAGTTCAGAATTAGCGACTCCATGCTGCCCCATATGAATTTGAATTTTGCCGTTGATTCCCAACCAATAACCCTTGAATGGAAACGGCGGCCGAGGCATCTCCTCGAAGCCCAGCATTTTGCAATACCAGTCTTTCGAACGCTCCAAATCGTTGCAGCGAACAAAAAAATGATTCAGTTCAGTCAGCGGCATATCGTGGACCCCCGTTGGCTATTGTCGACTCGTCAATCAATCGTCTTGCTTTATTTTGCTGGGCACTTCGCCTTGTTCGGCGGTCTCCAGGTCGCGCATCTGCTTGCCGTAGAACTCAATGTAACAACTTAGGCTGATGTCACAGGACGTCATGATACCGGCGTTCTCGCCGGCCCAAGTATAGATGCGGTGGCGCGGACTCACCGCGTCCGGCTGTCCATAGGCGCCCGTGAGATAGTTCAGCATCGAATTGAAGTTGGTGATGCCAACAATAGTCACCGTGGCCGAGCTGAATCGATTTTTATAGTATCGATAGCTAATGCGCCAGGCGTCAATATTGGCGAAAGAGTTAGCGTCCGCCGCGCGGCGATAATGCGCAAGCACCTCGTCGCCGCTGACCAGCGAAAGGCCTAGCTTATGATCCTCAATGGGCGCACCCCAAGGCACGCCCTTGAAATCGCGCGGTTCGTTTTGCATAGCGTTCGCGCTGCCCCAGGCGAGCATGACACTCATCGACAATAATGCACACACCCGGCGAATAAAGTACTCACTCATTTTTCAGACTCTTCTAATAAATTTGCGGTTGTTCGAGCTATAAAGTGTACCAGGCCACGCGGCGCGCGGGAATATCAGTTTGTCGGCCGCGTCACGAGGAAACAATGTGTTGCCCGATCATCTACGCAGTTGATCGAGATGGGCAAGGCATGTGCGCGCCAGCTCAACGCGCGAATAGCTCGACGCCATGACTATATTGCCAACCAACAGGCGCGGATCGGTGTCAACACACTCGCGCGCCAGCGCGGCATCCCGTGCATCGATCAATAGCGCATCGATGAAATCAGAGTATATGCGGGCGACCCCAAGTGCGCCGCCCTCAGCGCCAAGTTCGCTCATCATCTTCGCGGCCGGGCCTTTGAGGGCAAGGCCAGCGACGATGGGAGAAACCGCCAGCACCGGCGCCGACAGGGCCCGCAAACGAACGCGCAGGTCAGCTACCGCGAGAATCGGCGCAATGCTCAGATACGGGTTGGACGGACAGACGATGACGCCACGCAAGTTATCCTCATCCAACGCGCGCGTAACCTCCGGTGAGAGGCGCGCATCGTCGGCGCCCACATAGCGCAAGGCGCGCGTCTTCGGTTCGCAGCGTCGTCTTACAAAATAATCTTGAAACGCCAGCTCGCCTTCGTCAGTTTCCACCACGGTGCGCACGGGCTCGTTACTCATCGGCAAGATGGCATGACGCACGCCGAATCTTGCCGCGAGTTTCGCCGTCGCCACGGTAAGCGTGTTACCGGCTCGCAACAATTGGGTGCGCAGAAGATGCAGTGCGACGTCGCGATCGCCAAGCCGAAACCAATTCTCGCCGCCAAGGCGCTCGATCTCCTGCATTACGGTCCACTGCTCGTCGGCGCGACCCCAGCCTTGAGCCTCGTCGGCCGCATCGGCAAGGGTGTACGTGACGGTATCGATGTCCGGGCTGATGTGAAGTCCGAGGTGCTCAAAATCATCTCCGGTATTGACGATGATGGAAAGTTCCTCAGGCGGCAGCGAGCGCGACAATCCATAGGCTAACTTGGCGCCGCCGACGCCGCCGCAAAGCGCGACGACTCTAGTTCTCATTGGCCATGCAAGCGCAGATCAGTAATCTCAATTCACGGGTGGTTCGCGGTGGCCGCCGAACATAAAACGCATGGCCGAAAGAACTTTCTCGGCGTAGGTGTGATCCTGCCGTGAGCGAAAGCGCGCGTACAATGCCGCGGTTAACACTTCCGCCGGCACCGCCTCTTCAATGGCCGCTTGCACTGTCCAGCGACCTTCGCCGGAGTCTTGCACGACTCCCGAATATTGCGCAAGGGTCGCATCCTTGGCCAAGGCCGCGGCCGTCAAATCCAGCAACCACGATGAGACCACGCTGCCGCGCCGCCACACTTCAGCGATGTCGGCTAGATTGAGTTGATAACGGCGATTGGCTGGAATGTTTTCCTTCGCCACGCTGCTCATGATGTCGAATCCTTCGGCCATTGCCTGCATCATGCCGTATTCGATGCCGTTGTGAATCATCTTGACGAAATGGCCGGCGCCAGCCGGGCCGCAATAGAGATAGCCTTGCTCGGCGCGCGCATCGTGACTGTCGCGATTAAGTGTGCGCTCAATCGCACCGAGTCCGGGCGCGAGCGTAGCGAAGATTGGATCAAGCTCCTCGGCGGTGCTCTTATCGCCGCCGATCATCATGCAGTATCCGCGCTGCAAACCCGACACGCCGCCGCTGGTGCCCACGTCAAGATAGCGAATGCCCATGCCGGCAAGTTGGCCGGCGCGACGCACGTCGTCCTGATAAAAACTATTTCCGCCGTCGATAATGACATCGTCGACAGAAAGTTTTGTGGCGAGCAATGCAATGGTGTCTTCGGTGATGTTACCGTGCGGCAACATAAGCCATATCGTGCGCGGCGGGCGCAATTGGGCGACCAGCACATCGATATCGGCGGCGCCAATGGCGCCCTCGGCCGTGAGCCGCGCGATAGCTTGGGCATCGACATCATACACAACGCAGTCGTGGCCGCCGCGCATTAAGCGCCGCACGATATTGCCGCCCATGCGGCCCAAGCCAATCATTGCCAATTGCATAGTGCTTGCTCGTTTACTATTGAAAAAGATCTTGCTCGACCGGTCGCAGCAATTGCGTTGCCGATGCATCGTCAGAAAAATATTCGGCGGCAACGCCGGACACCAATACGATAGGCCGACCCTCGTCGGCCTCGCCCATTACCAAGGTGGCGGCGGCGGCGATTTCATCCGCCACGGCTACTTGCGTAACGCGCAACGCCCGGCCAAATCGATCAGGCTGGCCGCGCAGATCGATCAACGGGGTTAAACCGGCGCAGCCGATTGCGGCCCCGCAGACGCCAAGTCGCCACGGGCGGCCAAAACTGTCACTAATGATAACGCCGACGCGAATGCCCAGGCGCTGGGCGAGATCATCGCGAATTGCCGCCGCGCTGCGATCAGGGTCTTGCGGTAGCAACAGCGCGCGTTGCCCCGCGGCGGCGATATTGGATTGATCGATGCCGGCATTGGCGACGACAAATCCCAGTCGATGCCGAACGATCAGCACGCCTTTCACGCACCGCAATACGGCGGTTGATTCGCGCAGGACCAGTTCCACCAAGCGCGCATCTTTTTCACACAGCGCCGCAAGCGCGCAGGCGCGTTCGCTTGGGCTGACCGTGGCCAATTGGACATAGCGGTTCTCAGCCTTAGAGACGATCTTTTGGCAAATCACCAGAACCTGCCCGTCGATGAGCGACAACGCATTGGTGGAAAGTGCCTCGATGATTGTGTCGGCAATCGAATGCCCCGGCTCGATTTCACCGATGCCATCCAGGGCGGTTAGTGTGAGCGTGTGTTTCGGCACGGATAAAATAAAAGTTTGCCTTCGAGAGCGATTCTAACAGGTCAAGCTCAGCGTATAATTTAGGTTATGGATTTTGGATTCGGCATACCAACCCGCGGGGTGCTTGCCACACAGCAAGCTGTGCTTGCGCTCGCCCAGCGCGGCGAGCAACTTGGCTTTGGCCATTTGGCGCTGCCCGATCACATCATTATTCCGCGCAAAATTGCCTCGCCCTATCCGTACAACGCGGCAGGCAAGATGATCGGCGCCGCTGATGGCGATTGTTTCGAGCAGCTCGCCGTGCTCGCGTATCTCGCGGCGGCAACGAAGAAAATTCGCTTGCTCACATCCGTGATGGTGGCGCCCCATCGCGCACCCGTATTCACGGCTAAGGCGCTCGCGACGATCGACGTACTCTCCAACGGTCGTGTCGATGTCGGCATCGGCGCTGGATGGATGGAGGAGGAGTTTAAAGCCATCGGCGCGCCACCGTTTACTGAGCGCGGCAAAGTCACCGACGAGTATTTACACATTTTCAAGGAACTGTGGACGCAAGATGCGCCGCGTTTCGACGGCCAATACGCCAACTTTGACAATGTGACGTTTTTGCCGAAACCCTTGCAAAAACCGCATCCGCCGAT
>JALYOK010000058.1 GCA_030856925.1 Pseudomonadota bacterium | reverse complement strand
GCCAATACCAGTGCGGCTTTCCGGCAATGCCTGGTTAAGGACCAATATCCATAAGGTTCCTGGCATCGTGTGTTCTAAAGCGTGAAGCGGCGGGTCTCGGTCACATGGCCCTTACTGTCGAAACTGTCTTCGATAAACAATGTTCGGCTGGCGCCCCTCATCAAAACAGTCGAACATCGTGTGCCGTAGTCCTGTCCCGTTATGAACACCGGCGACAGCCATCGTTCCTTGTCCAATCCGATACCCGTGTCCGGCAGCGTCGAATCGGTGGCGCGGGCGCGATCGCGTAACATTGCCAAAAGATCAGTCTCCAACGCCGCTCCGTCCTTGCGCAATGCGTGTTCGAGAGCCGCCTTGCTGCGGATTACTTTGGGCCAAGGCGTGTCGAGCCGGTGATTGCTGAGGCCATAGATGCCCGGACTCAAATCTTCGGATTGCGCGGTGGCACTGTTGAAATAAGCCAAATTGTCGTGGTCGGCGACGATGACATTGAAGCCATTGTATTGGTGGCAGCCTTCCACTAAGTCTTCGACAAATGCCGCCGGTGCATCTTCCCTCGTTAAAAAATCGGACACGATCAAGCCGCGGGATTTCGCCGTGGGCCGGTTAGATTTTGGATCGCGCACATTGGTTAGTGCGGCGAACCGGCCGCTGCGGGTGACGCCCATCCATGTTCCGCCCTGTTCAAAATCTCGCCCCGCAAGCACGTCCGGCCGATCGCTCCAGAAATCCGCCGCCGCCGTGGGACGGCGAAAAAATTCATCGCGGTTGGCGGCGACGATCAGTGGGTAAATCGGGTGGACGCGATAAGCCATCACCAAGAGGCACAAGGACAAAACTCCCGGCGATCGTCTATTCGGCCGATGGCAGATTGAAGTCGAACGATACTTCGCCGAGCTTGGGCGCCGCCGCGGCGACTGCGCGCGCCGAGTTGACTTCGGTGCTGTTGACTTGCAGCGACATATTGGTGGGCGATTCTGCATTCGCGAGCGCCGTGTCCCAAGTGATTTTTCCCGCACGAAAAAGTTTTAATAACGACTGGTCGAAGGTCATGAGGCTGGGCGACAGACTTTGCGCCATGGCTTCTTTGATTTCGCTCACCGCGCCTCTTTCGATAAGATCGGCGATTCGCTGGGTGTTCACCAACAGCTCGAACGCCGGCAGCCGCTTGCCGTCTTTTCCCATAACAAGCCGCAAAGCGATGACGGCCTTGAGACTGACCGACAGATCCTGCAACAAAGTATTGCGGTTCTCCAGCGGATACATCTGAATGATGCGATTCAGCACATGATACGTATTGTTGGCGTGTAAAGTCGCGAGACACAGGTGCCCCGATAGAGAGAAGTTGGTCGCCATGGTCATGGTTTGCGCTTCGCGTATCTCACCGATCAGCATGCAGTCCGGCGCCTGGCGCAGTGCGCTTTTCAACGCGTTCGGGTAAGACAGGGAATCCAAGCCGATGTCGCGTTGGCTGACGATTGACTTGTCGTGGCGAAACATGAATTCCACCGGGTCTTCCAAGGTCAACACGTGGCCGGTCTTGGTGGCGATGCGATGGCTGAGCATGGCGGCAAGAGTCGAGGATTTGCCGCTGCCCGTGGGGCCGACCACCAGGATCAAACCGCGTTTTTCCATCATCAAATCGTTCAAGAACAACGGCAGGTTAAGATCCTTGAGGTTCGGGATATCGAAGCTGATAAAACGAGCCACCAAGGCGATGCTGCCGCGCTGACGATATAAATTGATCCGGAAATTGCCGATCTCCGGTATCACCAGTGACATGTTGAGTTCGAGCGTTTCCTCATAGATCTTGCTTTGCTGAGGCGACATCAACTCGGAGGCCATTTTCTGGATAACTTCGGGGGTCATCTTCTGTTGATTGATGGGAACCACGTTGCCCTCGACGCCGATATGTATCGGCGCACCGGCGACGACATAAAGATCGGTGGCTTTTTTCGCCGCCATCATGTTGAAAACGGGTTTTAGGATCATTCCTGGCCTACCGACGTCGCTGCGCCCAAACCGAGCGCCGACCACTGCAAGCTCCACAGTTCCGTGG
>JALYOK010000044.1 GCA_030856925.1 Pseudomonadota bacterium | reverse complement strand
CATCGGCGCCAATGCCTTCTTCGGCGAGCGCGCGACCGTACACATCGCGGATAGTGTGCTGGCGACAACAATCGGCCACGACGTGACGGTGGGCCGGTTTGGTCTCGTGCACGCCTGTACGGTCGGCGACGGCGTCGTCGTGGGTGAGGCGGCCGCGGTCACGGACGGCGCCACCGTCGGTTCGTATTCGCTCATTGCGGCGGACAGCCTGGTATCGCCGCGCAAGAATCTCCCCGGCGGGTGGCTCTATGCCGGAAACCCGGCGCAACCGGTGCGGGAAATCGCGCGTGACGAGCTCGCGGCCGCCGCGGAAGCGTTGCGGGCGGGAAAGCCATTTCCCAATGTAACGTCATCGAGCCTGCCACCGCTATCACATGCCCCTTTCCTGCCCTCAGGCACGGGCAGCGGTCCCGTGCATGCATGGTCGGGACGCACGCCCCGGATTGCGCGCGCCTACATCGCGCCAAATTCCGTCGTGGTCGGTGCGGTCGATGTCGCGGACGCGGCCGGAATCTATTTCGGCTGCGCGGTGGCCGCCGCGGACGGACGCATCGTCATTGGAGCGCGTAGCAACATTCAGGACAACTCGATCCTCGCGACCGACCGACAACGCGGCGATCTCGTGATCGGCAGCGGCGTCACGATCGGGCACAACGTCCAGCTTGGGTCCGCGTCCGTTGGTGACGACGCGCTCATTGGCATGAGCGCGCGTGTCGGTGACGAAGTCGTCGTCGAAAAAGGCGGCTGCATTGCCGCAGGCGCGTGGGTTGAGCCTGGCACCGTTGTCTCGTCGGGCTGGATCTGGGCCGGGCGCCCCGCGCGCGCGTTTCGCGAGCTCCGCGCAAGCGAGCGCGGGGCTTTCGCCAGTATTTGCGTGACCTATGAAGGTTATTCCGAGGCGTATAAAACCGGCCGGGCGCCTCTGACAACTGCCCTAACATCAAGCGCGATTTGAACCGCGCCTTAGTTTCTTTCCGCAGGTCCAACTCGGTTGAATAACGGAGACGCGCCTGCCGCAGCATCGCCGTCGAAAGCTTGCTTGAGCCGGATGATGTCGATGGTGATGTCGGCGATGAAGCGCTGCGACATGAAGAGGATGCCGATCAGACCGGCAATCTCATGCGGCTTGCACGCATCGGCCAGATCCGCTGGCCCCACGCCCACCGGCCCCGGGAAACCGCACACCCATTCTCGCGCTTCTGCCATCAGGTCACGCTGCTTCATGTCGTATTCAGTTGTGCGTGCGATGGGCGCGATGACGTCGTCCAGTGCCATACGCAGGTAATCGGGATAATTTGCAAGCACCCGATAGTCGCTGGACGGACCATGATGGTAGTGGATTGCCTTAATGCGCTCGTAGAGCCCTAGCACTTCCGCCGTCGCGGTGTTTTCATCGACCATGTGATGCATCGTAGGGACGCCGGGGGGCAATCCACGGGGAAGCGCTGCCGCGTCTTCCGGTGACAACGGTTTCCCCGTGGGATGGCGCCCCTGTAGCGCCTCCGACCATCCGGTGATCAAAAGCAAGTACTTCACGTTGCCATAATTGAACGCATCGAGCGTTAAAATCAATTCCCTGATTTTCGCGTCCGACCAGCCCAACGCCTTGAGCTTTGGCCGTGGGTCCAGCAGGCCGCGTGTTGGCAACACTGCGTTTCGACGCAGTGAATCGGCCGCCCGCTCGGCATAATTGGTTGCGTGATGCGGCTGGCGATCCGCCACGCCCGCGGTAGGGAACTTGGAAACGAAGCCATGATCCGGCACGCAAACGCGACCCATGCGACTCTGAGCGTTGCCTCGATATCATCGAAAGTTTCGCTTAATTCGCCGGTCACCTGGTGGTGCTCGACCTGTGGGAACTTCTGCATCATCGCTTGAGACATTGATACCCCATCGCAAAGTTTGACACCGAGCCGGATGAAAGAATGCACCTTGTGCAATAGCACAGGCGCATCAGCGGAACGTAATCCGCGGGCGACGCAGCGAACAGCCCGTACGGCAAAATCAGCAGGCGAACCGGGAGCCGCCCCCCTTCTCCAGCGCACGCTGGTAGGCGGGTCGGTAATGCAAGCGCCCAACCCAGGCGTCGAGGTTGGCATGCGGAGAACGTTTGCCGTAGAAGCCGGCCATTTCACCGACGAAACTC
>JALYOK010000031.1 GCA_030856925.1 Pseudomonadota bacterium | reverse complement strand
CGCGAAAGCGGGGACCCAATTGGCTTCTCCAACACATTATGGATTCCCGCTTGCGCGGGAATGACAGGCAACAAAAGAATCATTTCCCATCTTTCGCCGATCGTTGCGCCAAAAACTCACCCATCTTCTGTTGCGGCAATCCAGTGCGGTACGCAAACGTATTGGCCTTGATCGCAGCGGTAATGGCGTCATCGAAATCCGCCTGGGTAGTTTCGCGGAAGCGCCGCTTAGTCAACGCGACCGCGAGCGGCGGCTGTGCTGCGAGGTTCTCGGCTATCTTGGTGGCGACCTCGACCACTTCCGCGCGCGGGGCGAGGCGCGAGATGAGCGCCCATTCGTAAGCCTCTAGGCCGCTGATCAATTTGCCGGACAAAGATAGCTCGACGTTGCGGCCGCGCGGCAAATACCAGCTCATGAAATAGGATCCGATAATGCTCGCTAATCCCGCGCGAACCTCGGGCTGGCCGATGCGCATATCGGCGTAGCCGACGCGCGCATCGCAGAGCAAACCGATCTGGAATCCGGCGCCGGCAGCGACTCCATTGAAGGCGGCGACGATAGGTTTTTCAAATTCGCGAAGCGCCTGGAACAGTGCGCGTTGATGCGTTAACCAAGTGGTGATCCCGGCCTCACTGAACGTGGCGGCCTCTTCCAGGTCCTGACCGGAGCTGAAGGCGCGGTCGCCGGCGCCGGTGATGACCGCGGCGCGAACGCTGTCAGCGTTGGCAAATGCGGTGAGCGTATCGATCAATGCGTCGCGCATCTCGGCATTGACTGCGTTCATCGCCTCGGGCCGATTGAGCTTAAGGTAAGCGATGCCGGATGAAGAAATGGTCTTGAGAATTGTGGTTTCAGACATGAATTCAACCCAATTTAATCGCGCCTTGTGCGTGAAGGTTTTGCAAAGTCGTCGCGTCGTAGCCGCAGAGTTTAGCCAGTACGTCTGCAGTGTGGGCGCCGAGTTTCGGCGGATAATCAAGCGGCTCCGCGCCGTCATATTTGAACGGGTTGCCGAGGAATTTCAATAGGACGCCGCTCATGGGATGAGACAAGTTTTCGACCATATGCCTAATCGAAGCGAGCGGCTGGGCGAGGGCATCGGCGACATTGTTTACCGGGCCGACTGGAACCCGAGCTCGTTCCAAACGGGCAACGGCATCCTTGCAAGTGAAACACGCAAAAATCCGGGCGAGCTCCTCCGCCAACGCTGCGACATTTTTAATACGAAGTTCGCTGGACGTAAAGCGCGGGTCGGACGCCAGCTCCGGCGCATCGATTGCCTTGCAAAACGGCTGCCAGAATTGCTCGGTCGTCGCGGAAATCGCCACGTATTTTTCGTCGGCGCAATTGAATACTTCGCTCGGCGCGAGCATGGGATGGCGCGTTCCCGATGCTTTCGGAATGTCTCCCGATACAAAATAATTCTGCGCCTGCCAGGTGAGCATCGCCAGTTGACAATCGAGGAGCGAGATTTGAATCTTTTTGCCGACCCCCATCTTGAGCGCGTGAATCACGCCGGCGAGTATGCCGTTGGCGAGATAGAGGCCGGCGGCGAGATCGGCAACCTGATAGCCGACCCGAGTGGGGCGCCCATTCGCTTCGCCGGTGATGCTCATGATGCCGCCCAAGGCTTGCGCGATGATGTCGAACGAAGGCTGCGTTGCGTATGGCGCCTCGTCATGCAGGCCGATCAATTGACCGACCACGATGCGCGGATTGATTTTTTTCAACGCCTGGAAATCGATGCCGAGTCGCGCCGGCACATCGGGCACGAAGCCGTACATGACCGCATCACATTGGCGAACGAGATCGTAGAAGACTTCCCGGCCTTGGCCGGACTTGAGATTGATGACGACGCTTTTCTTGCCGCGATTGACGGACAAAAAAAACGACGAATCGCCTTCGAAATAATAGGGCGGATAGGCACGCGACTGGTCGCCCTCGGGTGACTCGATCTTAATGATCTCGGCGCCCAACTCGGCGAGAACTTGGCCCGCGAACGGGCCGCCCAATACCCAGGTTAGATCCAAAACGCGAAGCGACGACAACACGCAGGACTTCCTCTATATTTGTTCGTACCGTATTGTAGAATAGGATTAATCATCGCGGAGCAACCGTGCTTAATATTCCCACCATCGATCTCGTGGCGCTATTATGGTTTTTCGTATTCTGGGCGGGGTACTCCGTTTTTGCCGAGCGTCGCGTCGGGATACGCCTTAGTCTGGTGGTGGCCATGCGCCGTTTTCGGCGCGAATGGTTTTCGCAGATGTTGACGCGGGGGAATCGCATCGGCGACATCGCCGCACTCACTAGCCTCCTAAACAATGCGACGTTCTTCGCATCGACGTCTATCTTGGTGTTGGGCGGCCTGGTGGCCTTACTCGGCACCACGCAGACGGCGATGGATGTGGTGTCGGATCTGCCTTTTACGCGCAAGGAATCCGAACTGGTTTGGCGGATCAAAATTATTCTGTTGATTTTGGTCTTCGTCTACGCGCTCTTTAAATTCACTTGGTCGCAGCGGCAATTCAATTTCTGCACCATTTTGGTCGGTGCGGCCCCCTCGCCAACGGACCGGCCGGAACAGCACGCGGAGTTCATCGACATGATCACCAACGTCGCCACCTATTCCGCAGAGAATCTGAACGACGGCTTGCGCGCGTATTATTTTTCCATGGCAGTGCTGACCTGGTTCCTGCATCCGTGGCTGCTGTTTCCCGCCACTGTAATGGTGGTCTACATCTTGTATCAGCGCGAATTCCACTCGCGGACGTTGTATGCGCTTTCACGTGGGCAAGGGAAGTAAAGTCATATGCAGCGCTATTCATGAAACGCTTCTTCGCGTTTTTTGCGAATGTTCGGCGCGACGATTATTAGCAGCAGGATCGCTGCCACAATCAACAGCGACAAACTCAACGGGCGGTTAAAAAACACCGTCCAATCGCCGCGCGCGGTGTTGACGGAGCGGCGCAATTCCTCTTCCATCATCGGGCCGAGGACGAAGGCCAGCAGCAAGGGCGCGGGCTCGCAGTCGAGTTTGATGAATAGGTAGCCGATCAGACCGAACACCGCCGCGAGGACGACGTCCACCACGCTGTTGTTAAGGCTGTAAACGCCGATGCAGCAGAACAACAGGATCGCCGGATAGAGCAGGCGATAGGGTACTTTCAACAGCCGCACCCAAATTCCGATCAGCGGCAAGTTCAGCAACACCAGCAGGACATTGCCGACCCACATGCTGGCGATCATGCCCCAGAATAATTCGGGCCGCTGGGTCATCACTTGCGGACCTGGCTGGATACCCTGGATGATCATCGCGCCGACCATCAGCGCCATGACGGGATTGGACGGAATGCCGAGCGTTAACATCGGAATGAACGATGTTTGCGCCGCGGCGTTGTTCGCCGCCTCCGGTCCGGCGACACCTTCGATCGCGCCTTTGCCGAAGCTTGAAGATGGTCCGGCTAACCGCTTTTCCACCATGTACGATGCGAATGAGCCGAGGATCGCCGTGCCGCCGGGCAGTATTCCGAGGATGGAGCCGAGGCCGGTGCCGCGCAGGATTGCTTTCCACGATTTTCGCAAATCGTCCCGTGTCGGCCACAGGCCTTTGAGGTTCGAGGTGAAGACCTCGCGCTTCGCGACATTTTCCAAACTGCGAATGATCTCCGCGATGCCGAACATGCCCATCGCGACGATGGCGAAGCCGATGCCGTCCGAAAGATTGGGGATGCCGAAGGTGTAGCGTTGGGTGCCGGATGTGACATCGGTGCCGATGATGCCCAATAACAAACCGAGTGCGATCATTGCCAGCGCCTTGATCAGCGAGCCGTGGGCCAGCACCACGGCTGCGATCAAGCCTAAAACGTATAGCGAGAAACGCTCCGGCGGACCGAACTTGAAGGCGAGGGCAGCGAGCGGCGGGGCGAATGCGGCGATCAGCAAGGTGCCGACACATCCTGCGAAAAACGAGCCGATCGCGGCCACGGACAACGCCGCGCCGGCGCGACCGTGACGCGCCATTTGGTAGCCTTCCATGGCAGTGACCACCGACGAGGCCTCGCCCGGCATGTTCACCAATATCGCCGACGTGGAGCCGCCATACTGTGCGCCGTAGTAGATGCCGGCTAACATGATGAGCGCCGATTCCGGCGGCAAATTGAACGTGATCGGCAACAGCATGGCGATGGTCGCGACGGGACCGATGCCGGGCAACACGCCGATCAACGTGCCGAGGGTGACGCCGAGTAGGCAGTAGAGCAGATTGGACGTCGTGAATGCGACGGCAAAGCCGAGGTTTAGATTCGCTATTAAATCCATATCAAGGGGTCTCTAAAAATCAGAATTCTGTCATTCTGAGTGACGCGAAGAATCTGCTTTCCGGATTTAGAGCAGCAAATCTTCAGAGGTTCCCTAAGACCACGGCCAAATCTTGATCGGCAGACCTAGGCTGTAGACGAACAGCCCGAGGGCGACGGCCAATAGAAACACTGTGAGAAAGATCATGTCACGCCAACGGGATTCGGCACTTGCCAGGCAGCCGATCACAACCAGCGCAACCGTGGAGATGATGAGGCCAGCAGGCTCGAGCAGTGAGGCGAACGCGAGCATCGAAGCGAGAATCAAGATCAGCGGCCGCAAGGGAATCGCATCGATGGGTTTCCCGGTGATGATGAAAGACCGCGCCGCGATGATCACACCAAACAAAGTCAACAGCCCACCGAGCAAAGCAGGAAAGTAGCCCGGCCCCATGCGCGTCGGCGTGCCAAGGGAATAGTCGCGGCCGATAACCAGCGCGATAATGCCGACCGCGATGAAAATGAGCCCGGAAAAAAAATCTCTGGGGTGGCGAATCTGAAACGCCAAGGTTTGCTCCTCGCAAATTGTTGTTGCCCGCATTTTCACGTGCCGGGTTTGTTACGTCAACTGATGGCCACCACGAGTCGGTCGGGAACCTGGGGTTGAAGGAACACTTAAGTAGTGAGAGCTACGATTGGATGACGATCGGTGACGGGGCGCTCGCGACCCTATTCGGTCATTCGCATTGCTGGAAAGCAGACCCTCGCGTTGCGGGGAGGGCAGCGAGACCTATTTGCCAGCGATGCCAAGCGCACCAGCGATACGTCGGCCAGATGTGTTCAATTGTTCGAAGCGCTCCTCAAGCCGTGGATATAGTAGGCGGCCATTGCGCTTGCAGAATTTACCTGCGACCAAAACGGCCTCCACGTTCGCAATACTGGTTTGCATCACTACAGAGTTAACTGGATCCAATACAGGTTGCATGTTCGGAAGGCGGGTGTCGAGGATTACCAAATCCGCTTGCTTACCGGGCGTAATTGAGCCAATTCGGTCGTCCATGCCTAGCATGCGAGCACCGGAGTAGTTGGCGAATTTTTCGGCCACTTAGGGATTACCGGAAATAATGCGCACTGAGCCAGGGGCCGCGCCCAGATCGCCTTGTGGCGATGGTGGCGCCAGCAATTGAACCGCGCTTACCTGGTGGCAGGGCGCCATCAAGCAAAGAAATCGTCGAGCAACTTGGCAAGCGCGAGCGGTTGATCGTGGTGCATCATGTGACCGCAATCAGGGATGACTTCTTCGCGCAGTTGTTTGAAACACGCTTTGCGCGCCGCGTAATCATTCGGACCGGCGACTTGCGAACGCATGAATGCGGAATCGGCGCCGGTGATCCACAATGTTGGCGTGGTCACCTGACTCCAGCAGGCCTTGGCTTCTTCCAACCGATACAGCACCGGGTTGGTCAATTTATGGGCCGGGTCACTCAGGAGCTCGATCGTTCCCAACTCGGTTCGTTTGCTCGAATGTTCTGCGATGTATAAGGCGCGATCGAAGGTGAGGCGGGAATTATTCTGCTGTAAGCGCCGCGCGAATTCTTCCGCGCTGGCGTAGGTCTTGAAGTTGGGCGGTTCCTTGAGTTGATCGAGCCATTTGCAATAGCGTGCCGGCGCGTGGCTCGGCTCAGAATCTTTGAGGCCGAAGCCTTCCAGCAGTGCAAGTTTATTGATTCGTTGCGGGCGAACGCCGGCGTAAATACCGGCGATGTTCCCGCCCATGCTATGGCCAACAAGGTTGACCGGGTTGTCTGCCCGGTAATGGTCAAGTATTCGATCGAGGTCGGCGAAGTAATCGGGAAAGTGATAGGCATTCCCGCTCCAGGCCGAGAGTCCGAAGCCGCGCCAGTCGGGCGCGATGACGCGCCATTCCCGTTCGAGCGCGTCGACAAGAAATTGAAACGAAGCGCATACGTCCATCCAGCCGTGCAGCAAGAACAGCGTTGGCTGATGCGTCTCACTCCATAGGCGAATGTGATAGCGAACACCATTAACGCTAAGAAACTCGGAGCGGGAGAGTCGCAAGTTCGGTCCTAATCAGTGATATGGGATGTCGTGCGTCGCAGCAAGTGGTGCGTTGACGGCAGTGTAGCATGTAGGTTCCTGGTTTTGACTTCCCCATAGTGGCTTTTGGTAGTATGCTAAGCCGTTGTTAAAAATATAATTTATAAGGAGAGTTCGATGATCTCATCATTTCGCTTTGTGGCCATCCTAGCCGGATTGGCCGCCCTCGGCGCTGGCGGGTTTTCCCATGCTCAAGAAATTAAAGTCGGCGGCATTTTCGACTTAACGGGCATTACTTCGGATGTCGGAAAGCCCTTCGCTCAGGGTGTTCGTGATTATGTCGAATTCACCAACAGCCGCGGCGGTATCAACGGCAAAAAGATAAAGCTGTTCGACGTCGATTATGGCTACAAAATCCCGGAAGCGGTCGCTGCCTACAAGCGTTTGGTCGGTGATGAAAAAGTCATCCTGATCAGCGGATGGGGCACCGGTGACACGGAGGCGCTGAAGAACTTCGTGAACAGCGACAAAATTCCCTATTTCTCCGCTTCGTTTTC
>JALYOK010000024.1 GCA_030856925.1 Pseudomonadota bacterium | reverse complement strand
AGCGAAAGGCCGATAGATCGTAGCTATCAAAATCGGGCTGCAACAAGCACAGGTTATACATGGCGGGCACCATGATGCTGTGGCTCACGCGTTCCCTCGCCAGCAGTTCGAGACACGCTTTCGCTTTGAATTCGCGCATCATGACCGTACAGCCGCCGCAGTGAATCATGGTCAGAATGATCGCCGCAAGGCCGGTGACGTGGCTCGCTGGCACGGCGAGCAGCGATCGAGCGCCGGCGGTGAGGCCCATGCATATTTCGTAATGCAGTTGCGTGTGGATGAGGTTGAAGTGGGTAAGCATGGCGCCCTTGGGTTTCCCCGTGGTGCCCGAGGTGTAAAGGATCACCGCGACATCTTCTTCGGTCACTATGGCGGGCGTGATCTTGTTTGCGTCCGCAAGTTCCAGTGCCGCAAACGCTTCCGAGCCGGGGGCATCGCCGTTTATCGCGAAGCGCAGCTTGAGTTCAGGCACCGCGTCAGGCGCCGGCAATCGTGCGGTGAGGCTCGCTTCGTGCACGATCATTTTCGCGCCGCATTGATTGAGCGTGAATTCAAGCTCCGGCGTTTGCTCGCGGATATTTAGCGGTACGGTGATGGCGTTCAAACGTGCGGCGGCGAGGAGGGTGATGACGAACGCGGGATCGTTGCCGACAAGCAGCGCGATGCGCTCGCCGGCGCCCAATTCTCTTGCGGCCAGCGCGGCAGCGACGCGACTAACGCGATCGTCGAGCGCGCCATAGGTGATGCGTTCGCCATTTCCTCCGACGATCGCATCCTCTGCCGGGAAGCGTTCAGCGGAGCGTCGAAACACCTGATCAAGGCTAATCGGACGCTGACTGAAACAGCGAATCACGCGCGAGCCGAAATGGCTCTCGTATCGAATGCTCTGAGGAGCGGGCAATGGCCAATTCATAAGGTCTTCGTGACAACACCACGGTCGATGCGGAACACGTGATCAAGTAACGTTTCGGAATGCTGGAGATCGGATTCGGACAGTAACACGGTCAAGCCTTCGCGCTTGAGTCCCGCAATGACTTCGACCAAGCGCTGTGCCAAGGCCGGCGCGACGCCTTCGAAAGGTTCGTCGAGGAGCAAGAGTTTGGTGCTGCTCATCAGCGCTCGGGCGAGCGCCACGAGTTTTTGCTGGCCGCCGGAAAGTTGCATGGCTTTGCGGTCCCGAAATTTTTCAACTTCCGGAATCATCGCGTAAACCTGTTTCAATTTCGTCGCGGGATCTTTCTTACCCACCGCCCACAGCGGCAGCAGCACGTTTTCTTCCACGGAGAGTTCCGGCACCAAGCGGCGATCTTCCGGCATGTAGCCGATGCCGAGAAGATTGCGATGGTGCGCGGGCCGATGAGTGAGGTCAGCTCGATTGAAAGTCACCGTGCCGCGTTGGCAGGGCAGCAAGCCCATGATGCTGCGCAACAGCGTGGTTTTGCCCGCGCCGTTACGGCCGATCAGGCCCGCCATGCGGCCTTGCGGCACATCGAGCGACACGCCGCGCAGGATTTCGACCGATTGAATCGCGACGCTTAAGTCAGAAAGATTAAGCATGGCGCTTCCCTGTCACGTAGCGCTGCACGTCGGGGTTGTTGAGCGCCTCCTCCGGCGCTTGGTCGGCGATGATGCGGCCGTCGTAAAACGCCAGCACGCGATCGGCGTAGCGGCTGACGATGTCCATATCGTGTTCGACGAACAACACCGTGACTTTCTCCGTGCGCACCACGTTCATGATCATGTCCATGATGCCGAATTTCTCTTCCGCCGCGACGCCGCTGGTCGGCTCGTCCAACAGCAATACTTGCGGTTTGCCGGCCATGGCCATGGCGATGTCGAGTTGCTTGCGCACGCCTTGCGGCAGTACGCGGGCGACGCGATCGCCATCGTCCTTGAGATTGAACTGGGTCATTAGATTGTCAGCGACCGTTTCCAGCGAGCCGTCGTGGCCGGGCACCTGTGCGGGCAACTTAGAAAAGAACGACGGCTTGGCATTGCGCAGCACGATGCCAAGCGCCACGATAAGATTTTCTCGTACCGTGAGCGTGTCGTAGAGTTGCGGAATCTGAAACGAGCGGGCGATGCCGAGCCGCGTGATCTGGCGCGGCGGCAGCGGCGTAATGTCGCGGCCGGCGAAATGAATGCTGCCGCCGGACGGCTTTAAATAGCCGGTCACCATGTTGACAAAGGTGGTTTTGCCGGCGCCGTTGGCGCCGATCAGGCCGGTAATGCTGTGCTCGTTTACGCTCGTCGAAATATCGTTGGCCGCCGTGACGGCGCCGAAAGTTTTCATCAGGCCGCGCGCTTCGAGGATAGGTTTCATGCGGGCTTGGTTTTGCGGGATCTAAACAGCGACCAGATGCCATCGGGCAGAAAGCTGATCACCAACAACATCGCCACCCCCAACACCATTTGCCAAACGTAGGGAAATTCTTGATAGGCATAAGTGCGCAGCGATTCGAACAACAACGCGCCCAGGAACGGCGCGATCACGCTTAGCGATCCGCTCAAAATCAAAATGAAAACGAATTCGCCGGAGGTAGTCCAGTAAGCCATTTCCGGATCGATATGGCCGACGGTGAGCGCGGTGAGCGCGCCGCCGAGGCCCGCGAGGGCGGCGCTGATCACGTATTTGATATGGATGGCGTTACGCACCGATTGGCCAAGGTATTCGACGCGAATCTCATTGTCGCGAATGGCGGGGGCGAGGCTGCCTAGCGGCGTATGCAAATAACGCTGCAATCCCCATACCGAAACCAAAGTTATCACACAGGCGATGATGAACAGGGCGTAACGGGACGATTCGCCCAGCGCCATGCCGAAGAACGTTGGCGAAGTCAAGGTGAAGCCATCGGTCGAGCCGAGGCCGGCGCTCTTGACGATGACGCCGTATAAAATCATCGAGAAGGCAAGGCTCAACAAGCCAAAGAAAATGCCGCGATAGTTCGCCATCAAGGCGCCGAGTAGGGCGGCGAGCAAGGCCGCTGCGAGGGTGCCCGCACCCAGTAGCAAAAACGCCTCATGCAGCTTGTAGAAATGCATCAGGATGCCGGCGGTATAGGCGCCGAGGCAGTAGTAAAGTGCTTGGCCGAACGATACCAAGCCGGCGCGCAGCATGAGCATCAGGCCCAACACCACCAGGCCTAAACCTAAGGAACGGGTGATATGGAAGATCGCCCACTCGGGTAAAAATCCACCCAGTGTGATAAGTGCGACCATAATGATGCTAAAAATCACGAGCGATCGGCTGGTCATATTTTTCTTGTGCTCATATTTTCCTTGCTTCGGGCGCGCTGAACAATCCTTTGGGTTTTAGAATCAACACTAGCGCCATCACGAAATAGATGCTGAAGAGTTCCACTTCCGGCCAGTAATGCACCGACGCGGAGCGCACGATGCCGACCAGCAATGCGCCGAGAGCCGCGCCGGGTAAGCTTCCCAGGCCACCGATGACGATCACCGCAAAGGCCAGCACGATCACTTCCACGCCCATGCCCGGGACGATGGAAACTGTCGGCGCCGTGAACGCGCCGCCCAACGCTGCGAGGATGGCGCCGAGAATGAAGGTCAAGGTGTAAAAGCGTTCGACGTTGATGCCCACCGAGGCGGCCATTTCCCGATCGTGGATCACTGCCGTGAGTAACTTTCCGGTGATGGTGCGGGTAATGAGCCAAGTCAAACCGATGCCGACGATGATAGCGATGCCCAGCAGCAATACGTTGTACATCGGGTAACTCAAGCCGAAGATTTCAAAATTCCCGAGCAAGATATAGGGGTCGGCCACGGCGTAGGAATCCACGCCCCAAATCAATTTTACCGTGTCTTCCAGTATCAAAAATAAGGCATAGGTGACTAGCAGCAAGATCACTTCGTGTTTGCCGTACATAAAGCGCAAGACGCCACGCTCGATCAGCAGTCCGGCGATGATGCCGACTACGATGGCCGCCGCGAGTAACACGCCGTAAGTCGCAAGCGGCGGATAACCGTGATTCAGCCAGTAGCCGACGAAAGATGCCGCGGTGTATGCGCCCAAGGCGTAGAGGCTGCCGTGGGTCATGTTGAGGATTTTCATCACGCCGTAGATCAGTGTAAGACCGGCGGCCATGATGAATAGCCATGACGAATAAATGATGCCGTCGATGATGACGCTAGCGAAGGAACTCATGTTATTTCATGCTTGGAGCGTTGTTAATTTGTCATTCCCGCGGAAGCGGGAATCCATTCTGGCTGAATAAGTAAACAACGCTGGATGCCAGCCTCCTCTGGGGACGGCGCATTTTGTAATCGATCGGCGAGGCGAAAAAACGGTATGACGGCTATTTCGCCTTGAACCCCGACTTGATCCAATCGACGCTCTTCACGCCTTCCGGCGGGTTTACTTTCTCCGCCGGGTAATTCTTGATGTCGACCAAGGTAACTTTGCCGTTTACTTTTTTCACACGGCCGAAGGCGATGCCTTGGGTCGCCTGGTGACCCTTGCCGAGATTCATCATAACTTTGCCGCTCGGGCCTTCCCAACTATGATTTTCCAGCGCGGCGATGAGTTGATCTTGGTTCGGTTCTTTGCCGCCGTTGGCCGCCTGCGCTTTCTCATAGGCGCTTTTCACGCCAAGTAGCGCCTGGGCCATTTTGTAGGCAGCGTAAATCGGTTGCAGCAAATACTTATCGGAGTAAATCTTCTTGAACCAGCGATTGAGTTCCGTGTCGGGCGCGAACGGGCCGTGCGTCCCGCGCGCGCCAATGACAGCGCCGTCGGGCATTTGCGCCGACATGCGGTTCATCACATGCTCGCCCGCGATAAAGACCGCAACGCTTTTCTTGAACAAGTCCCGCGGCCCCGCCTGCAGAATGAATGATTCTAAATCGCCGCCCCACAAGCTGGAGTGAATTACCTCCGAATTGCTGTTCAGCAGAGCGGAGATTTCGGCGCCGTATTGACCCGCGCCGAGCTTCGGCATTTGCGACGTCGTGACTTGAATGTTCGGATTCAATGCCTTCATCGACGCGTCCCAGTCCGCCCAGCAATCTTGTCCCCACGCATAGTTTTGATTGATGCCGGCGTAGCTCTTGACGCCGGGTATCTTTTCGTTGATATACAGGGCGGCGCCGATATTATCCATGGCGCCGTGGGCGCCGGTGCGAAACACGTATTTGTAGCTGGCTTCTTCAAATACCCGTGGCGTGCCGCAGTCGAACAAGACGGTGAATTTTTTCAACTCCTCGGCGGCCGGCGCGACTGCGAGGCAATCGCCGCTGGAGATGTAGCCGATCACCATGTCGACGTTTTGCCGCTGCACCAGGTTACGATATTCTTCCACTTGCTTGGTCGTACCGCCGGCCTCATCGATGATGGTGATCTCGATCGGTTTGCCGCCGAAGCCCTTCTTCGAGTACACGCCCGGCACTTTGCCGCCGTTGATGGCTTCGACCATCATTTCCGCGGAGTTTTTTGCCGGCACGCCGAACGGGCCCGCCGCCGGACCGGATAGAAACGTCACGATCCCAATCTTGATCGAATCGGCCGCGATCGCGGGCGCCGCCAGCGCCACAGCGAAGGCGGCTGACATGGCCAATCCAGTGAGTTGATAACATTTTTGCATTAGGTTCTCCTTTATCGTTTATCGTAATCCTACTACTTGGGCTCCACTTCGTAATCAAGTCTTGCGGGACCGCGAGCTGGCTTTCTGCTCTTTGGAGGCAGGCCGCCGGTTCGGCTTGGTCGCCAAAGAATTCTTTTGTTTTTTCCACGCCTCGCAACGCTGCATCGCGAGCGGCGTAAATTCGGCCTGGGGCTGGTTGCCGCCGATGATGAACATCTCGGCACGGTTCCAATTTCGGATGCCTGTCCAGTTACTCATCTCAGTTCCCCCATCAACATTGTCATTCAACTTAGCAGTGATGTAATGCCAAAATGAATATTGATTCTATCTATTTGGGCGATCGCTTCGGTCCCAGCCGACGTCATTAACCATTGCATGTGGCTATATTACCGCTTTTCATTGAGGTCTCGCGACATCGAAGTGCATTGTAGTCCGCAACAACTCCATCAACGTTCGTATAGGCGTCCTGTCCAAATATTGGAACGCGATTCCGTTTGAATTCGGTGTAGATCACGCGGCGACGCGATCGCGTGCTCGGTGTTTTCTCTAACGGCTCGACGTAATCATGTCTCGCCGCAGAAAATTATTTGCTCGCTTCCCGATGCTAAAATTTCTCGTCGGTCTTCAGCGGAGTTTTTGGACCACACGGATTCACGAACGCAGCACTTGCCCCGCTTTCGCCCCGGTCAGACTGCCATTGGTGAATACGCACTCGCCGTTGACGATGGTGTAGAGCACGCCCCGCGAGGGCATCACCATCCGCTTGGCGCCACCTGGCAGATCATAGCGTCGCTCGCCACGATTGCTGGAACCCACGGTGTGCGGATCAAAAATCGTGATGTCGGCCGCGAGCCCGGGCTTAAGACGCCCACGGTCCTTGATGCCGTAGAAATCCGCGGGATCGGACGTGAGCCGCTGCACTGCCTGCTCCAGGGTAAGGGCTTGGTGCTCGCGAACCCATGTTCCCAGCAGATAAGTGGGATAGCCCGAATCGCACAGCATGTCCACATGGGCGCCACCATCAC